>JANXLS010000540.1 GCA_025355035.1 Planctomycetota bacterium
GAAAAGAGGCGACGAACGCACGATGACAGCTGAAGTGATTCCAACAGTGGATTTATTGAGTGCCTACCTGATTGGCGATGCCACACAGGACGAACGCACCGCTGTTGGAATCACTTCAGCTGTCATCGTGCGTTCGTCGCCTCTTTTCTTTTTTATGTGGCATTTCTACCGAATGAGGTTACTCCTCTTTTAGCATCTCGATCATTACATTAATTGCACGGTGTGCATTTTTGTGACTAAAAAAGCCTCACTGATTGCGTAACTAATTTGAAATTAATTACTTGTAAGATTTTAAACAAAATCAGCCTCGATCCGAAAAATTCATTAAAAACAGAAAAATCCTTTCACGCCGTCAATTTGCCTATTGGGCAACCGCTGATTGTTCGACCAATGCCCCATTTTCAGCGCCGATTTGTAATCGTTCAGGCGCCCACTCGCGAAGGCGTTCACGCAACGCCATCAACGCTTTGTGGTAACTGGCTTTCGCCCCCCCTTCGGTGATTTCAAGCATCTTCGCGATTTCGGAGAATCGCAGTTCCTCATATTGCTTGAGTACGAAAATCGTCTGCTGCCGCGATGGCAGCGTCTTAATGGCTTTGTCGATCGCACTGCGAATTTCATTCGAGGACAAATGCACCTCGGGCGAGGGGCTCGGGTCGGATTCCGTCGAACGGTCGCGAATTTTACGTTGTTTTTCCTCCGCGCGAATGCGTTCGTAGCAGACATTCAACGCCGTGCGATACAGCCACGTGCTGAACCGGGCTTCACCGCGCCAGTTCGGAAGCTCCTCGTACGCGCGCAGAAACACTTCTTGCGCAACATCCAGCGCCGTTTCTTCGTTGCGCAACATCCGCAGGCCCAAGTTCAACACTCGGCGGTGGTTGGCATCAAAGAGCTCGCTGTACGCACCCGAATCGCCGTTTTGAAAACGACCGATGAGGGTCCGTTCGGTCACATCGTCCATGAACGTTTCCTGAATCGTGTCCGATACGCTCTATCGGTTAAACTTTCGGTGATCCATTCCTTGTCGAGTAGCACCAATCTAAAGGTTCCGGACACATTTTAGACGATTAATGTGGTCGGTACTTACGAAGTTTCCGTACTGACACCCCCGAAGGTCTATCAAGAGAAGCACAAATTATGCCGAAAATACAGATCAGTACAGAGCGTTGGTTTTGCGACTTTTGCATTCCGAGCCCTGTCGCTATAATATCGCGTCTTGTTCTCCCGACGAGTTTCGTTTTGAAATAAGCCCGTAGGTTCCGATACCTTTTTGAAGAACCGCTAGGCCCGATGCGTCTAAGTGGTGCAGGAAAATAGTGTGAATTGTATTAAAATAAGGACTCCATAACGTGTCTGCTATCATTCAAATTTCTCACGACGAATTCGAACAGTTTCTCAAAGATCTCAATCATCGCGTTTGGGAAGTGCGCCGCGATTCCTGCGAACGCCTCGGCGAGACTCACGACACGCGGGCCGTCGTGCCGCTTGTTCGCGTCCTGCACGATGGCGTCGGAGCCGTCCGCTTCGCTGCCGCCGAAGCACTCGGAAAATTGGGCGACCAATCCTCTGTACCGGCATTGATCTCACTTCTAGATTCCAATGACTTCGGCTCCCACGGCCCTGTCATCGAAGCTTTGACCGAATTGAAAGCCCAGGAAGCC
>JANXLS010000550.1 GCA_025355035.1 Planctomycetota bacterium
TGAAGTCAGCGGATTCGCTCGTCCACGCATCTCTCAGATCGACCCGCACCAGACGGCCCAGGGATTTACTGATCATGTCGTTCCTCCTGCTTCCAACCGCGTCACTTCCAGAAACGTATCGCGCTCCATGGCGCTCATTTCAAAAAATCCGCCAAAAACGTCGTCATGCCATCGATCATTTGCCGAACGTCCGTGCTGGAGAATTGATCGAATTCGCCGTGCGCGGCATGATTCCGAATATCGGCCCAGCCCCTCAATTGCTTCGCTTTAATCTCGTTGAATGCCCCGGCCTTTTTTAAATCATCGATTAAGCGCGCAAATTTGCGCGCCAACATTGGCCACGATCTCGTGCTTTGCATTTCGGACAACGACTTCAAGATGCGGCAGTTCGGCCGGATCAAGATCGGCAAGGCCGAGTTTCGGAACAGGGCCAAGTTCGACAGTGCTCATTCTTCACTCACCTCCGTTTCCAATTCTTCTGCGGCCGGATCGGCCGACGTATAGTTTTCGATGTTGCCGTCACTGCGACGGCAGCGGACGTTCATTTCGTACCGCGTGCGGTACGTGTCAATCTCGGCGACGGTGGTGCCGTTGTCATCGACCTGCGGCTTCGTCGAGACACGCCGCACGGCGGACGTGAGCGTCCCTTTGATCAAAAACCGATTACCGCCGGATTCGATCACACCATCGCAAAGGCCGCCCGCCAGAATCAACGCCAAATGCCCGTGTTTCAGCGGCAGCAACGGGCGACCAATCGGCGGTGCGGGCGCGGCAGCTTCGCGCAGCAGACCACTGCGCAAAGGCGAGCGGCTGATTGAATCGACAATTACGTCGTTGCCCAGGCGTGTGCGGCGGAGCGTGACGGCCTTCTGCGTCGGCTGGAGCATGGCGACCGCCGTCATGTCATCGCGGAGCACCGGCCACTTCGACGGCTCGCTGGCCCAACGCGGAAACGTCATCAGCGTCTTGTTGAGCGCCTTATCCCGTCGGCGCGCGAGCAGAACGCACTGTTTGAAATCCTGATACTCCGGTTCGGGGTAACGCCAGATGCCCAGCAATTCGTAATCGCGCTCGACGGCGACGGCCAGGCCGACTTCTGCGTCGGCCAGCACGTAATCCGGCACGATCATCAGGAGCAGTCCGCTGCCGCGTGCCGGCCATTCCTTGACGCGGTTGAACAGCGCTGCCTCAGTTCGCCCGGCACCGCGAATACGGTCATACGGTGGATTGAACCAGAGTAGACTCACCGTATGATCGACCGTGGCGTCCTCAATGGGCGACCACAGGACGTTGACCGAGCCGAGTAAGTCCGCCGCCTGACTGTGCCGGGATTTGTCGGACTCAATGCCCAGCAACGTGACGTTCAATTCCGGCTGACGATGGAGCCAGCGCTGTCGAAGATCGAAGATGGCCTTGCAAGTGCCGCAGCCCGCGTCGAGAACGACAAATTGGCCTTGGGAGGCTGCGGTCGGCCTGAACAGGCTGGCCACGGCAGCAACGATTCGGTCTTGCGTTGGGAAAAATCCCTGTTG
>JANXLS010000562.1 GCA_025355035.1 Planctomycetota bacterium
GGGCAGCTCGCGATCACGCACTATAGAGGAGTCGAAATTGCGCGCGGAGCGTCGTACGTTCGCGCATGGCTCGAAACCGGGCGTCGGAATCAGATCCGCGTGCATTTTGCGGAAGCGGGTTTTCCTGTTCTGGGCGATCCGCGTTATCGGCCGGATCTATCGTCGCATCTGCATTGGCGGGTCAAGCGGCTTGCGCTGCATGCGGCGGTGTTGGGATTGCGGCATCCGGTCACGGATCAAGCTCTGCGTTTTGAAGCGCCGATGCCTGCCCCGATGAAGTCGTTTTTGGGGATCGACAAGTCGCGGGCGAAACCCGGTGCGAGGAAGTAGCGGCGCGTTTGGCGTGCGGCTTTTAAAACACCCTCTTAAACCTTGATTCGTCGTTTCGACGCGTTAAATTCAAATCACTCAACTGCCATCCTTCGTTTTTCGGACTCTCAAGGGCTGCGAATGGCATCACCTTTCGGTTACACTTCGGTTCGCAATTTTCTCCGCTCAAATTTTATTACGGGGCTTCTCGTCGCCGTTCCGTTTGCATTGACGATCGCGTGTCTCGCGTGGTTCTGGCAGAAAATTGATGAACCGCTTCACAATGTTTTCGAATTGACGGAGTCCAAAAATGCTCCGTGGTCGGAGTTGTTCAAGGCTGTCAAAGCGTCTGAATACAAGGCAATGTTTGTACCGTTGCTTGGATTCGCATTGATCGTGACGGGCGTGACGCTGTTGGGCGTTTTCATGCGCAGCGTCGTGGGCCGGCGCATCCTTCGGAGTATCGAAATCGGCGTGGGCCGTCTGCCGGTGATCGGGGTGTTGTATGGGTCGATCAAGCAGCTCGGAGATGCGTTCATCGGCCAGGACGGGCAATCCAAATTTCAACGCGCCGTCGCAGTGCAATTTCCTTATCCCGGCGTGTGGGCCATTGGATTCGTCACCGGTCCAAGTGACAATGTTCTTCGGCATGTCGCGAAAGAAAAGAACCTGCTCAATGCCGAACCGCGCATCACCGTGTTCGTCCCAACATCGCCGCTTCCTACGCAGGGCTTCATGCTCGTCGTCCCGGCATCGGAGACAATGGACCTGGATATGTCCGTTCAAGACGCCTTGAAACTGGTCGTGTCCGGCGGAATGCTGGCACCCAACGTAGACTCAACGTCAGCGTAACCGCCCGATCCATTTAGAAGCATAACTTGAATGGTAAGGGGTGCGTGACACTTCACGCGGCTCTTAGTTTTGCCAATAACTATTAAGTGGTCTTATCTTCCGAAGGCACTCGCCGCTGTTCTACTCCGAAGGCGTTCTGCAACGGATCGGACTTGAATAAATAATTGCTCGCTTAAATTGACACACACACAACGGTAAGTTCACTCGACATTTTGCGTTTTTCTTTGAGCCGAACGCGTTAAGATTGGACGTGCAGTTTCGCGGTTTTCGTTTCGCTCAACCCGATTGGATGAACGACCATGCCCGGAATTACCCGCATTTCCCAAGTTCCTGACGACGGCCCGAGCCCGATCAATCTGCACGAATTTTTTAAGCAAGTCAACGATGCGTCGCTCGTCAATTTCCGAAACCAAAAACGGATCCTTTCGTTTCAGCAATACCTCGATGCGTTCTGCATGAAGCCACTATTGCTGGGGCGCAATGCGCCGCAATACGTCTTCGATGTCCTAAAGCATTTTGGGACGCGAAAAGTCAACGGCGTGGGCGGGAAGTTCACGCGTTTTATTCTCTTCGACGCGCCGTGGGACAACGGTCGCGGCGCGCTGGAAGGGCAGGAGTCCATTCAACTCGAACTGGCTCGCCACATCCGGCGGTTCGCGCTCTCCGGGACATGCGACAAACTCGTGCTGCTGCACGGTCCGAACGGGTCGGCGAAGAGCACGGTCATGAATCTCATTTTCCGGGCGCTGGAACATTACTCAACACTTGAAGAGGGGGCGCTGTTCCGCTTCAACTGGATCTTCACGGAAAAGGGCGAGAACAAGGGGATGGGGTTCACCGCCAAGAGCGACGAACTTCCCCGCGAGACACTGGCCTTCATCGACGAAACGCTGGTGTCCTGTAAGCTCACAAGCGAGCTGCGCGAGCCGCCGATTTTTCTCGTCCCGGTTGAACACCGTGCGCGGCTTTTCGATGAAATCATTTCCCGCAATCCAAACGATCCGCAGATAGCGGAACGACTGCGTTCGCCGTATCTGCGCGAAGGCACGCTGTCGATGAAGAACAAACAGATCTTCGATGCGATCCTGACGACGTACCGCGGCGATTGGCTGAAAGTGATTCGACATGTGCAGGTCGAACGCTATTTCATTTCCAAGCGCTATCGCACCGGAGCGTCGGCCATCGAGCCGCAGCAAGCGGTGGATGCCGGGGCGCGACCGACGGCGTACGAAGGCGGAGTTCAACTGCCGGTCATGCTGCAAGGGTTGCAGATGATGGATTTGAATGGCGAGTTGATCGAAGCCAGCGGCGGCGTCGTGGAGTACTCCGATTTCCTGAAACGCAATCTTGAATTGAACAAATATCTCCTCAGCACCGTTGAACGCGGCGAGGTTTCGCTGCCGGGCGTTTTGGCGAAACTCAATCTGGTGATGCTCGGCACGTGCAACGAGAAGCAACTTTCGGCGTTCAAGATGACGCCGGATTTTACGAGCTATAAGGGGCGTATCGAACTGGTTCGCGCGGGCTACCTGGTCGAGTGGCGCAAAGAGCGGAATATCTACAAACCGTTCATCGATGAAATTCGCGAGACGCGGCATGTTGCTCCCCACACGGCGGATGTCGCGGCGTTGTGGGCGGTGATGTCACGGCTGCGCAAGCCGGAGCCCGGGCGTTATCCTTCGGAGCTGGCCACCGTGATCCGACGACTGACCCCGCTGGATAAAGCGAAGCTGTATGATGACGGCACCGTTCCGGAAGGATTGAGTTCGGAAGAGAAGAAGCTGCTGCGCCAGAACATCCCGGCGTTGCGCGACGAACATCGGGATTCGATAGCGGATTTCGAAGATTTTGTCTGCGCGGCGTATGAGGGACGGCGCGGTGCTTCCGCGCGCGAAATGAAATCGCTGCTGTCGGACGCGGCATCAAGCGGCGAGCGAAAATTCCTGTCGCCCACCGGCGTCTTCGAAGCGATGCAAAAATTGCTTCGCGACAAGTCGGTCTACGATTTTCTGCGACTGGAACCGGACGAGCAATATCACGACTGCGAAGCGTTCATCGAATCGGTTCGAGGTGAATATTTTCGCTGGGTTTCGCGCGAAGTGTACGATTCGATGGGCTTGATTGCCGAGAGCGAATACGATCGGCAGATCGAAGACTATTTCAAGCACGTTCGCGCGTTTGTGTCGGGCGAAAAAATCCAGAATCCGCGCACGGGGATTTATGAAGATCCCAGCAACGCGATCATGGAAGGCGTTGAGCAGATGATGGGATTGAAGGAGACGCCGAAGATTTATCGCAGCAACCTGATCTCGCGCATCGCCGCGTATTCGCTGGAACATCCCAGTGAAAAGATCGATTACCACGAAGTCTTCAGCGATATCTTCGACGCGTTGGCCGAGAGTTTTTATAAGGCTCAGACGCGGGCGTTCATGTCGCTGGCACGTTACGTTCTGGTTTTTGGCGGAGACGATCAGGGACTTATCCCAGCGCCGGAATTACCGAAGATCGAAGGGACGCTCCGCGTGATGCGCGATAAATATCACTACAATGACGAGAGCGCAAAGGAAGCCATCGCTTTTGTGCTGCTGACGGTTCAACCCACGATGAAGGAACTGAAAAAGTAGATAGGATTATGGCTCAAAAAGAGAAACACGTGTCGCGAAATTACTGGCTCGTCAAATCCGAGCCCGATGTGTATCCGCTGAAGCAATTGAAGAAAGACGGATCAACTGGTTGGACGGGCGTGCGAAATTATCAGGCTCGCAATCTGATGCGCGATTCGATGAAAGTCGGCGACCGCGTGCTTTTTTATCACAGCAACGCCGATCCCAAAGCAGTTGTGGGCATTGCCCAGGTTCGCAAAACCGGCGTCCCGGACCCGACGCAGTTCGATCCGAACAGCGAGTATTTCGACGCCAAAAGCAAGCCTGAGAATCCGACGTGGATCATGGTCGAGATTGAATTTGTTGAGGAGTTTAAACGATCCGTTACGCTGGATGAATTGAAGCAGGCGGCAGGGTTGGAAAAGATGATTTTGACGCAGCGCGGCTCGCGGCTTTCGGTTCAGCCAGTTCGGGAAAATGAATGGGAAGTTGTGCTGAAGCTCAGTTCAGAGCACTAATATCGACACGGGTTCGTGTCGTCAACCGTCTACCAGTTCGAGTGTGAGGCACAGGAAATATGGCAGCGGGAATGCCTGGGAAAAAGTCGCGTACGGTTTTGCTCGTTGAGGATCACGAGACGACGCGCATCACGTTAGCGGGCGTTATTGAGCGCGAAGGGGCCACGGTCACGTCGGTCGCATCGGCGGGTGCGGCGCGCGAGAAATTACGCGAAGAGGAATTCGATCTCGTCCTCACCGACATGCGATTGCCGGATGGCGATGGCATGGAGCTTTTGGAGGAGACGAAGCGGCTCTCAGGGGGGTCGCCGGTGATTCTCATTACGGGTCATGGCAGCGAAGAGACAGCTGTGCAGGCAATGAAGAAAGGTGCGTTCAATTACCTTTCGAAGCCGATAGATCTCAATCGACTCCGCGCTGAAATGGAAGGCGCGTTTCGATGGCGGAAAGTGCAGCTTGAAACGGCGGAGCTTCAGCAGGAAATTTTAACGCGTCGGCGCGGGGACAGCGAATTGATCGGCGTTTCCCCGGCGATCCAGCGCATTCGCGAAAAGATCAAACAGATCGGACCGACGAACGCGACTGTGCTTCTCACGGGTGAATCCGGCGTGGGAAAAGAAGTGGTTGCCGGGGCATTGCAGGCGGCGAGTGATCGGGCGGTGAAACCGTTCGTCAAAGTCAATGTCGCCGCGCTTCCAAAGGAATTGCTCGAAAGCGAGTTGTTCGGACACGAACGCGGAGCGTTCACGAATGCCGTTCGCATGCGCAAAGGGCGATTCGAGCTTGCGGATGGCGGAACCCTTTTTCTCGATGAATTCGCCGAATGTCCCCCGGAGACGCAGGTGAAACTGCTGCGCGTTTTGCAGGAGCAGGAGTTCGAACGCGTGGGCGGTAACGACACGATTCGCGTCGACGTGCGGTTGATCTGTGCGACGAACCGCGATCTTAAAGCGGAGATGCAAGCCGGGCGGTTCCGCCAGGATTTGTATTTCCGCGTCAACGTCATTCAGATTCCAGTGCCGCCGTTGCGCGAGCGACGCGAGGATATTGAGGTGCTGGCCGGTTATTTCCTCACTGAATTCAATACACGCAATGGCCGGATCAAGACGATGTCATCACGCGTCGCGGATTTGTTGAAACGCTACGATTGGCCGGGCAACGTGCGCGAATTGCGCAACGCGATTGAGCACGCACATCTGCTTTCGATCGGTTCGGAACTTGAAGCGGAGGCCCTGCCGGATGACATTTTGCAAAGCGCTGGGATCCCGATTGCCATGTCTGTACTCTCGACCGGGCACGACAGCGTTCAATCGAAACTTCCGTCGGGCGAAGACGCAATCACGTTGCCGCTGGTAATGAAGATGGACGATGTTGAACGGCGCTTCATTTTGGCTGTCTACGACAAAGCGCGCGGGAATAAAACTCAGGCGGCGAAGATGCTTGGGATCGGACTCAAAACGCTGTATCGAAAGCTCGTTAAATACGGAATGGAAAAGGCCGACGAGAAACTCGATGGGGACGACGAGTAAACGCGTTCGACGGCTATTCGACCCGGCAGGTTCGAAGGAAAATCGCGCGGTTGGAGTCCGTGGATTTTCGATAGAGCTCCAGGAGTCGATCTTCAGCGCGAACCGAACCTTCGTCCTGATAGCCTGTCCGCAGAGCGAGCTTCCGCAAGGCGCCCGGACTTTTCGGCAGGGTATTTGACGACAGACCATGAACGATTCGCAGGCGATTTTCAAGCGTGCGCAAAAACAGATACGCATCGCATAATGCGCCGCCGTCGATCACGCTCAATTTCTTCGCTTTGACCAGCGCGTGAAGCGCCTGCATGGTGTTTGCGATCCGCAATTTCGGTTGGGACGGGCCGTGTACCAACTGCAGGAATTGGACAATGAACTCAATGTCCATGACGCCGCCTCGGCCGCGTTTCAAATTTCCGCGTTCAGCGCTTTCCTCCAAACGCTCGCGCATCGAGAGCACTTCTTTCGAGAGTTCGGCAATGTCTTTCAGCGGCGAAAAAATGGCGCCCCGGATCATGTGCAAGGCGCGTTCGCCGACGGCTTCATCCCCCGCCACAAAACGCAGGCGCGTCAAGGCCATGCGTTCCCAATCCATTAATTGATCGGACTTGGCATAGCGCTTGAAATCGTTGAGGGAAATAGCAAGCGGGCCTTTGTTGCCGTTGGGGCGCAGGCGCGCGTCCAATTCGTACAATGGGCCGAGGGATGTGGAGTGGGCCATTGCGCGCGTCAGATTTTGCGCCAGTTCGGCGAAGTACGAAACGGCGGGGAGGCCGTCGTCAGTGGACCCGTCCTCGTTGTAAAAATAGATCACGTCGAGGTCGGAGCCGTAGTTCATCTCGCGCCCGCCGAATTTTCCCAGCCCGAGAACGGAGAAACCCACGGGCTTTCGTTCTTCATTCAGCAGCTCACCCCGGCGTAGTGTTTGTTCGCGCAAAGATTGCGACAGCTGGGCTTTCAAAATCGATGCGGCAAGGTCGCTCAATTCGTGCTGGGAGACTTCGAGATCGGCAGAGTGGATCAGATCCGCGACGCCGATACGAAGCAATTCGCCGGCGCGGTAGGCTCGCAGGGTATCGGAAATATCTCCGGCAGAGGCGATGCGCTTCAGCTCGGCGTCCATGTCTTTTTCGGTCTTGCGTTGGCCGGTGCTCAGCGAATCGACCAACTCGTCAAAGAGTCCGGGATTGGCGACGAGAATTCCTGTGAGAAACTCGCTCCACGCGGCGAGTTCGGCCGTCATCTTCATCAGCCATTCGTTCTCGTTGAGCGTTAAATAGAAGGAGGCTTTTGCTCCGAGCGAATCAGCGATGCAGGCGAAGCGTCCCAGCGATTGTTCGGGTTCGCCTGTCGCGCTGAGGGCTCGCAATAATTTGGGTGCGAGGGCGGCGAACATTTTTCGCGTACGCGATGGAGAGGTCAGGACGAGGCGCTCGCGGGTCAACGCCAACAGATCGCGCGCGACGGATTCCGACGCGCTGAAATTGTATTTCGGCAGGAGTTCAGCGATGCGCTTGATGTCGGGTTCGGGTGCAAGCAGTTCGTCGGAGAGTTCGCTGTCTTCGCCGGGTTTGTCGCCGAACAAATTCGCGAAGAGGCGGACGAAGACTTCGCGTGTGGTTGTCGTGTATTTGGAACGGTCGTGCTCGAACGCATCCAAAGCGGAAACGGTTCGAGGCGGGCCGGTGTGCGAGGAAATTGTTCCGTCGGTATATCCCATGCTGAGGGCGATGCGGCGGCGGATCTGCGGGTCGTGCGGCAGTAAATGGGTCTGCATGTCGCCGTGTAATTG
>JANXLS010000576.1 GCA_025355035.1 Planctomycetota bacterium
ACGTTCGTGTGAAAACTAACCGCCGAAACCAACAGAACGGCGACTAACAAAAAACTCCGGCAACGCAAAGCGATGAACATTTTTCTCTCCATAAAGGCATCGCTCGAATTTGATAATCCGGCGAACCATTTGGGTATCCGATTCGGACCAGCACAGGTATCAACCTCGTGAAAGAGGCACTTTATACCCACAGTAATAGGATGTTTCAGAACTGTGTTTGGGTATTCTATTTTTTCGTAAAAAGCGAACTTTTCTCAACCTCTGTAGTGCGCATGTGCAAAAAGTAGCGTCGAAATCTGCTCGACTCCAGTGCAAATCCAATGGGGTGTTCGATCGTGTAGCCGACACGATCCCTTCGCCTCGGTTCAGCCGTTCAATAAACTCAAGAACTCTTTCAACGTGGGAACTTTGACGGCCGAACGCATCAGCGTCGTCAGTCTCTGTGGGTCCTCAACGGTCGCGATCGTTTCCATCGCGCTCGCCGGAAGACGTTCAAATCGTTCTTCCAAAACCGAGACGAGTGTCTTGCGCGCATTCTCGACCGCCCCCTTTTCAACCCGCCGGGACGACCCGCCCGGCGTCGGCTGCTTTCCATTGAATTGCGTGATGAAGGGCATGGGTTCCTCTTTAAAATTCAGAACGAGTTAATCGTTGCCACCACATCATAATCCAGCGCCTCGATAATCTCCGCTTCGACAAAATCGCCGGTTGAGAGCTTGGAGGTATTGCGGCCTTTGAGGTACACCACGCCGTCCACTTCGGGCGCTTCGAGTTTGCTGCGGCAAAGCATCCGTGCGCCTTTGACCGGACTTTCATCCAATGCGCCGTCGACGATCAATTCGACATTCGAGCCGACGCGCGCGGTCGTTCGATTGATGCTGATCTCGCGCTGGGCCAGATACAGCGCGTCAAGCCGCGCTTTCTTTTCCGCGATTGGAATCGTGTCCGGCATCTTTGAGGCCGGCGTCAGCGGTTCGGTCGAATACATGAAACATCCCGCGTGCGTAAAGCGACCTTCGTGGATGAAGTCCAGCATTTCGCGGTGGTCTTCGTCCGATTCGCCGGGAAAACCGACGATGAACGTCGTTCGGATCGCGCCGCCGGGCAATTTTTTCGCGATCAGGTCCATCAAATCCAGAGTTTGTTTTTTCGTTACGCCCCGCGCCATCGCTTTCAACATCGGATCCGAAATGTGTTGTAGCGGGATGTCAATGTACGGGCAGAAACGTTCGTCTTCCACCAGGCAATCCAGCATCTCTTCGGTCAGGAATTTCGGGTATGCGTACATCAGGCGGAACCAGCGCGGGCCTTTCACTTTTTTCAGCGCGCGCAGCAATTTCGGCAACTCGTATTCGCCATAAATGTCTTTGCCATAGCTGGTCGTGTCTTGAGCGATCAACAGAATTTCGTTCGCGCCGCCTTCGGCCAATTCGCGCGCTTCCTGAACGATGGCTTCAATGGGTCGCGAGACCTGCAAGCCGCGCATCCGCGGGATGGCGCAGAAGCGGCACGGGTTGCTGCAACCTTCGGAGATTTTCAGATACGCCGAATGCGGCGATCCGATTCGCATGCGCGGATGGACGAGAAAATCGTTGTAGCTCTGTGGCACGGGCTTTTTCGCGGCGCTGACGTTCGGACCCTGGCGCTGCGCGTCGGCAGCTCGCGTCGTGGAAATCTTGCCGCGCGCTTCGTCGATCAAATCGTGACAAATCTGAGCGATGCGCGGGTATTCCTTGAAGCCGAGGCGAACGTCAGCGGCTTTGAGAAAATGATTGAGTTCCGGAGCATCAGCGACACGTTCAACGAGGCACCCGAGCGCGACGAGCGTCGTCAGGCTGCCGCTGTCTTTCAGGTCGGCAAGTTCGCCGAGGACGCTGGCCGTCTCCTGCCGCGCGGCGTCGATGAACCCGCAGGTGTTGACAAGGCAGATCTCTGCCACGGCGGGATCGTGCGCAATGAGGAAGCCTTGTTCGGCGAGGTTGCCGAGGATGCGTTCGCTGTCGACGAGATTTTTCGCGCACCCCAGATTGACCAGACTGATCACCGGCCGCGCTTCGTTTTTCTGTGTTCGTTTCATAGTCTCAGTTTAATCGCAAACGCGGAAATTGCCAGCGGGTGAACACCTGGCGTATGCGGATTTGCCCGATACAGAAGAAAGGGAATTGAAAAGCCCTGGGCACCGGTCATTTTCACACCACTTTTCATTTCAGATTTCATCATTCTCGACTAGTATAGATTGACCTGACGGATGCAGAATTTTCTTCCAAACATCCGACACCAACGGACAGGACGCTTACATTTATTATGCTCTATCGAATCGAAGTGGGCCCCCTCGAAAACCTCCCCGACCTTCCCGGCAACGGTGTTTTGGCGGAACTCAAATTCCTTCATGTCCAATTGCCGGAATCCGTCCGCACCGCTCGCTTATATTGGCTGGATGTTGGCATTGACGCCGCTGCCGTCGCGAGCCTCGCGCACTGCCTGCTAGCAGATCCGATCGTCGAACGCGTCGCCATCAACGCCCCTTTATATACTGAATCTGCGGATAATCAGAACCCAGAACTGGGCACTCCGCACCCGGCACTCCGCACTCATTCCGTAGAAGTGGTCCGCAAGGCCGGCGTGATGGATCCCGTATTGACGAGCATCGAAAAGGCATTCAAAGATCGCGGCGTCATCTGCAAGCAAATCGCCACGGGTCGCAAGTATGTTTTGCACTACAGGAAAGACGCGCAGCCCGACGCTGCCGAACTGCTGCGTATCGGTCGCAAGCTTCTCGCCAACGAATGCATCGAAGAACTGCACATCAACAAGCCCGCGCCAGTTCATGCGCCCAGCGGCGAAGCGGTTTTCAAATTGATTGAAGTTCCGCTGCTCGGAAAGAACGATGCGGAATTGCTCGAGATCAGCAAGAAGGGCTGCCTGTCGTTGACGCTCGCCGAAATGAAGACGATTCAAGACCATTACGCGCAACTCGGTCGCGAACCCAAGGACGTGGAACTCGAAACCGTCGC
>JANXLS010000589.1 GCA_025355035.1 Planctomycetota bacterium
GGAACGAAATCGAAGTGGACGGATTTCGGATTGGCGTCGATGACGGCGAGGCCGAGCGCGACGGTCATGTCAGAGATTGCGCCTTCGAAGAGCTTCGCGGCGTCGGGGCGAAGGTTGCCGATGTTTGCGCCGGTTGAAAGATTCAGCGGTTGAACGGGGCGAGCGAGTTTTTTTTCGAGGTATTCGCACATGCCTTTGAGCCGCGCTCCACCGCCGGAGAGGTAGACACGTTGGAAGTCCAATTTGGGCAGTTTGGCTTGTGTGCGGCAGAACATGATCGACGCGCGAATCGCGGCGGCGATGGCGTCGGCCCCTTCGCGCAGAGCGGGCTGGAAGTTTTCGTCCTGCTTGCTTCGCATCTCCGCGCCTTCGGGGTAAATGCGCGCGCGTTCGTGCTTGAAGATCGTGGCGCGTTCTGTGCCGGTGTCGAGGACTTTGTCAAGGGACTGCGTGATCTTTTTTCCGCCTCCGGCGGCGCTGCGGGCGAAGAAGACGTTGCGTTCTTCGAGGACGGCGATTTCGAGGATGTCGTGGCCGATGTCGCAGAGGACGACGGTTTCACCGGGCGGCGGGGTCTGGGTGCTCAGGTAGGCGTTGACGAGACCGAAGGCGGCGGGAGTCATCGTTTCGCAGCCGATGCCGGCTTTTTTCAGCAGGGCGTGAGCGCCGAGGAGGTAATCGTTCTTGGCGATGCCGGCCATGATTGTCAGATCGCTCTTGAGGCCGCCGGCGATGTTGAGGATGCGCCAGTCGTAGGTGACGGCGGGAATGTCGTCCTGAAGTTTTCCACCGGCGAGTTTTCCGGCCAATTCCATATTGAGGAGAATTTTCAATTTATCGGGCGGAACGGGCGGGACGCTGAGGTACTTGACGTTGACTTCGCGGCCGGTGACGCCGACAGTTCCGGTGGTGCTGAAGCCGGCGTTTTTGAGAATCTTGCCGAGTGCGGCGGGGACAGCGAAGCCGTCGGCTGTCTTGCCTTTTTCGGGTTTTTCCGAAGGTGACTTGTCGGGCGGCAACGCGTCGGCTCCGAGCGCGGGGGAGTTTCGCGGGATCTTCATGG
>JANXLS010000639.1 GCA_025355035.1 Planctomycetota bacterium
GGCGTTGAACACCTTGCGGTCCATCGAAGAATGAAGGCGTACCTGTGATCAAGATATAAAGTCCGGGAAAATGCCCCGCATCAACTTCGTCAATCAATTGGCGTAGTGCGTTCAGGCTCTTTTCCCGCACATCGCCGCGAACGCGTTGCAGTGTTTCGACCTCATCCAATATAAGAACCATGCCTGGCTTGCCGGAATCTCGTAAAATCGCGAGTAACCCGCGCAAGCAATTCAGCGCGCCGAAATGATCGATGTCGCCTTTTATACCGGCCTTGCGTTTAACTGTTGCGGCGACATTGGGCTGCCCCGCCAACCATGCGATGAGCCCTTCCGCCGTCGCTGAATCTTTTTCAAGCAGCGCTTGCCGATAACCCCGCAGAGCGGCTGAAAACGCTGGCGTAGTTTTGTTGATCCCGGACAATCTTTTGTCCAATAACACCTCTGTCGCCTTCACCAGAGCTACCGGGTCCGAGACTGCATCGCCGGCTGAAAGCACGTCCTCTTCCAGGCAATAGAACCAACCATCGACTATGCTGCGCAACGCGCCGTTCTCGACTTCTCCGGTGGAGAGTCGTTCCATGGAACGGCGATATACGGTTTCCAGCCGATGCAGCGGTGTTTCCGTTTCAGAAATCTGAACTTCAGCGGTGGCGAATCCCTGCTGTTTCGCCCGCTCCTGAAACCAACGCGCAAAAAATGTCTTACCGGTTCCGTATTCGCCTCGCACGCATTTGAAGACGGCCCGGCCCTGGCCGACACGCTCCAGTTCCTCCGCGAGCGACGGCTCAAAGGGGGCCAACCCCACGGCGAATATGTCCAGGCTCCGTGTGGGCACAGTACCGCGACGCAGCGCGTCGATGATGTCTTGTCGGCGTTGGGGACTGATCATTCGCCCTCCTTCAACTCAAACTGCCCGAGCAACAAAGGCAAATCGAGGATCACCTGCCCTTCATCGGCACTATATCCAACAACCTTGTACCCTTCGACGTTTAAAATGCGTTGAAGTGAACTCACGAAACCCCGGATACGTATTTCAGGCTGGTTGATACGCGCTGCAAGGACTCCGGTCGACAGACGGCCCCCAGCATTTTCAAGGGCTTCTAAGCAGGCGCTGATCTCCTCAACTTTTGGCGCAGCACGCCCCGCCGATTTGCGGCGCTGAGCAAACTGTTCGGATACCAGCAACCGCGTGATCCAGAGCGGCCTGACGATTGTTTCCGAAATAAGAGATGGCTGGGCGGAGAACAATGGCAACTTGGGGTCGGCTTCGTCCTGACGCGAAACCACAGGCAGAGGGGAAAGTTCCGCAGACGTATATTGGCCTTCAAGTTTCCACCATGTTGGCTCATAGCGATTCACGGCACGCCAGTCTTTATGCAACTGATCTCGGTCGTCCAGATGCGCCAGCACAACACACGGCGCAATCAATTCTTGAGGTGTGACGCCACC
>JANXLS010000642.1 GCA_025355035.1 Planctomycetota bacterium
AAACAGGCATCCTTTCTGATCGATCTGAATCGGCCCGGCCGGTTTTGGCGGTGCGTCCGCAGCCTTCACGTCGATGATCCGCACTACGGACCATTTCAATCCATTCGTCACTTTGTCGACGATCAACGATTCGTCCAAAACCTGGTCACACGTACACCCCGATTTGCGGTCCGCCGTGATTTCCTGAACTTTCGGTTCCGGAGCGACACCATCGAATTGGACGGAGCCTTTCAGAGTACCGCCGTCTTCAGCTTTGAGATGGATGCAGATGAGGACGAGTAATACGGCCGCGAGTGCGACTTTCATGAATGAGTTTTCCAATACCCGATTTTGCTGACTCTGGCTTTGTATCTAAACGGTAGGTTGCTTTAGGGCGGGTCCGGTCCGTTTTTATGCGTGGAGAACGATCAGCTAATCAACTTGCAGCTTCGACCAATTTCTTGTCGTCAAGAATCAGTTCATTGACGACGGCTGAAACAATCCAACGCCACTAAAAGTTGCATACCTACGACTAGATTTATATCGTGCTCATCGCCATAGAATAGTCTCAAAACTGCAATTCCTCATCGTTCTTCGTTACGCGCTTGGCCTTCGCGTTGGGATCGTCGGGCGGGCGGGGAGGTTTGATCGGTGCGATCTGCGGCTTTTCAGCGACGATCGGCGCGGGAGGCGGCGCGTGTCGCAACGCACGCGCAACGGCGTTGATCCGCCGTAAGTCCGCGCCTTCTTTCGATTGAATGTACAGTAGTTTCAGATTGTCATCGAATTTAAACGTCGCTCCGGGCGCTATGGCTTTTGCAGATTCGATGAACGCCCGCACCTCTACATGGAGTGGAATATCGCGCCCCGGAACCAGAACCAGTATGTCGTCTTTGACCGGATCGAACGCCATCGACAAAATCTCCTGCGACAGATGCGGCAATCGTTCCAGCATTGCCGCATCCGCCTCGATCGCGTCGCCAGTGGCGAATTTCGCCCGCAGAATGCCAACTGCGGCATCGTTGGCATGTTTCGGTTTTTTGTCGGCCGCTTTTTTTTCATCCGGCGAATAAATAAAAATGGCCTGATCCTGAATCTTGTATTCCATTTCAGCCAACTTCAAGACCCAATCCAACGCCTGCCCCATTTCCATATCAGCGACACGCAGATTGATTGACGTCTTGTCCCGTCCATCGAGTGCTTTCGGATCGACAACAATCGTGATGTTCCCCAATTGTCGAACGAATCCGAGCACGTCGGTCAGCGGCGTGTCGACGAATTCGAACGACACTTTCCGGGTCAACGCCTTCTTGATCCGGTCTTCCCCCTCTTCACCGCGGGCGCAGCCAGTATGTGCCAAAACGAGCAGCAGCAACGAAACGAGTGCCTTCGAGTTCATGGCTCAAATTCCTTTGTCGATGAATCAGCCGCGACCAAACGCAAAGGTCGCTTTGCTACTTCGCATCTTTTTTTCGGCTTGCTTCCGCCAGAGCTTTCGTCGTCATCTCAACGTGGTCGCCCACGACCAGATAGTCCACTTCTGCCAGTCTAGTCAACCACGACAACGCAGTCTTGCACTCCATATCTTTTACTGTGATCGTGATGGGCGCCGTTTTAGCGTCGGCGGGAAACGCTGCGTTCCAAGTCACTTTGAAGTCGGCCATTTTGGCTACGTGATCAATCGCATCGGAAAACTTCACGGCGGCGAATTCACCCGATACGTTCTTTTTCAACGCCTTATTCAGCTTCTCAGCGTCCGCGTCCTCCGCTCGAAGATTCGCTCCAAACATCAGTACGGCAAATACACACATCGTTGCGAAGACGGAAATGTTCTTCACGATTTTTACTCTCCAGGTGGAGTGCGCGGAACAGACCCTGATTGAATCAATCCTTATATTCTGAGCGTTTTTTGAAGAAAACACAATCGAATAATGAAACCCATCCGAAAAGAGTGATTGTTCTACTTCATTCGAGCTCGGCGACACGGGAGGGAAGGGATGGGGGAGTGACACCTTTTGTTTCAAAGCACCTGGGCTCAAGTGCTTGAATGGGGCGGCCAGTACGGAGGAAACAATTTCAGAAAAATGAAAACCGCCGGCATCGAAAGCCGGCAGTCTGTATCTGTAATAGAGAAAACTCGATTGCTCATTATCCCGGTCCGCTGTTGCCGCGGGGCGATGGCCGCTTGCGCACCCCACCGATCAAGCCGCTCGGACGACAAGCGGGAACAGTGTAATTAGCGCTGAACGCCATTTCACCGGAAACACCCGCTAGTACGTATGCGACAGGCTGCGATTTAAACCAGCATCGCGCCTGCATGGCCTCAAGGAACGTACGCACCTCTTCCCGGACTTGTTCCAGCTGACGATTACCGACACGCGCCAGTTCCTCCACAAGACACTCCACGCCGAATTTCTCACAATGCTTCCAAAGGTGGGTGGCGGTCGCGTTCAGCACCCACGCCGATTCGCTCGCGGTGTCGATGAGCAACGCCTCGCCGTTCAATTCTTCCCAGATTATATCTTTCGATCGAGTCCACTGGATAGTCATTGCATTCCTCTCGTTCGTCTTGCGCTAAATCGTGCGTGTTTTATAAATTTTTGACGTTCACGGTTCTTGGAGCCAACTCATCGCTCCAAGTACAATCCATTAAAATATCGCTTTAGAATGTTCCGGTTGCCGGAGGCTGCGTCGTCGTCGACGGAGCCGGCGTACCCGTTTTGCCCGGCGCTGCTGCGCCAGGCTTAGAGAACACCGGCATCGCCGGATCGCCGAAGATCTGCTCCGTCTTGTTCAGATCGCTGTAGAAACCAGAGCCCTTTGAGAACGCCCACTGTTGCGTCTTCATCAGCGCATTGCCCCAGCGCATGCCCTTCGCGTCCGCCCTCTTCATCAACTGACCCATGAATTCCACTGCATTATCCGAATTCATATAGGTCGAAGAAGCGATCGACGCCGAGATACCGCCTTGCGGCTGAGTCAGTGCTTGGATCGCGATACTGTGGTAATTCGCCACGTTCTTCGCCATCCAGTTTGCAGTGCATGTCGACTGCAGGAACACCACGTTCCCCGTCCATCCCTGCACCGAATTTACATCCAAAAGTGACGGGTAATTCTTGCCCAAGCGTGCCGCGTTACCGTGGCCGACATAGACAATCCAATCCGCGCCGCCATTCGCTGCTGTAGTCATGGAAGCAGTCACTTCGGCCTCAGTCCCGTAAGTCAGGTCCAAGTAATTCTGCTGCCACGTCATGTCAGGAACCATTTGACTCAGCCCCGTCGACTGTGCCGCAAAGTCAGCCACGAGCGGGTCGGCTCGGTCGGCAACGGAATGCACCCGTACGCCCGATTCCGCTGCACCGCTGTAGCTCAGAATGTGCTTCACCGCTTCGCTAAGCTCCGACGTGTTGTTCACAGGCAACCGGCCTACTGCAACCTCCGGATACCCGCGTCCAAAATCGCCGAACATGGAGTCGGACGTCGTCTGCGCCCAGAACGTTGTTGACACAAGGAACGCTGGACACAGCGGATCGATGTTCGCTCCGCCATAGTTCTTGTAATCGTACACCGTACGGCCCACCAACATCAGGTACTGCGGACGTGTCGACTGAACTGCTTTCTGAATGCCGGCAGGACCGTAGCGCCCGTAGTTGTAGTAATCGAAGAGTTGCTCTTGATCCACGAACAACCCGCGGATGCCTTCCTTTGAATGCTGCATCAACAGCGGCTGAATGCCCGCGCTGAACTGGCTTGGCCCGGTCGCCATGTATACACCCGACAGCTTGAACGGGCGTACCGAGCGTTTGACCATCGTCAGCGGCGCGTTTTCCATTCCGGCAGGAACGACCAGATACTGCCCCGTTCCGCCCGACCCACCATTAAAGCGTATTTTGTACGTACCATCTGCCTGAGCCTGTGTTTCATTCGGCACAAGCGCCGCATGATCGGGGTAGCGCGCGTCAACAATCCACACGCTGGCGCTCGGCACGTTGCTCAACTCGTAGAGTTTGCTTGCGTCGCCGACATTGTAAATACTCAACGGCTTCGATCCGTCCAACTGTCGCGTGTAAGCGATCGTTGTCGAATGCAGGAACACAACCTGGCTGCTCACGCCTGAAATCGCCGGCGTGGTGAAGTCGACCTGGTTGTCTCCTGCGTTCAGCGTGCTGGCTGGCACTTGGAAGGACAATTGCAGCATCTTATTTCCACCACTCCACACCGCCTGCCCAATCGGCTGACCATTGACCGAGACCTGAAGCGCATGGTCTTGCGACACGCCATCAGTGTGCGTCAGACTCCAGACATTCACGGTCAAAGACGCAGCGCTGCCACTGGCGTTCGGTGTGGCGACTGAGAAGCTCTGTGTCGTTCCATTCGTCGCGTCGGCAGTTAGATACTTGCTCGAGAACCAAGGGGCAAACGTGAACGGTCGGTACCCATAGTTGTAATCAAAGTACACATCGTGGTAGTCGGCGGTGATCGACGCCGGGCTGTCAACATTGGCCGTCTGGGTGCTTGCAAACAAGCCTTGAGCCTGTGTCGCTTGCCCAGTTACGGTCGGTTTCGCTGTCGTGCGCAGGAACACGACATCGTGATCCGTATAATCGTCTTGGTAACCCGGCGCATAGATCAACAGACCTGCGGGGGTCACAGCCAAGATCGGGAGGGTCCGGCCTTCACGTTGCGCCGCGATGTGGTTCAGGTCGAATCCTGCCGGCAGATTCGCCGACGGAACCAACAGCACACCCGGAGCGACATAAGTAACTTTGACGCCCGTGAATGTGGCTGACGCGCTCACCGAATTGCCCGTGAACCAGCGCGCGGACGCCATCGTATTCAGTGCTCGCGGAGTAGCCGTCTGACGCGCACTGGCGTTGATTGCTTCAACGTTCGCCACTGCCGCGCTTGCGGAACGTTCCAAAGTATTGACCTGTGCCGGCAGAACCAACGAGCTGTCCGCATTTCGTGCCACGCCTGATACATTGCGTGAGAGAACTGACGCATTGCCTGACTGCACGGCACCCTCCGCGTTACCCGGTTCCAGCGCCGCCGCGTCCGCCTGAGCTGTAAACTTCGCACTCGTGTTTTGGGATCGAATAACGTTGATCGCCGCGTCCACATTGGAGATTGCCGCATCCAATCCTTCGCCGCCCATCGAGATTACATTCGCATGGCTGTCAACCGTCACAGGCCCGGCCAGCAGTTTATAAGTTTCGACTTCACCCCGGATGCTGACGCTTTCGAGTTTGTATTCGTAAACTCCCGGCAGCGTCCAGTCGTACACGTGATATGCCAGCGCATCGGCGTTGGTGATGCGTCCCACAATCAGAGTGGAGTTGACCTTCGCCCACTCTGAGGCACCCACCGAGCGCCGGTACACATTGAAGCCCATGTTCTGGTATTCGGAGATCGAGTTCCAGGACACGTTCACCCCAGCCCCTTCGCTCTGAGCCGCGAATTCCTGCACCGTGACCGGTGTGACGGACGTGTTCAGGAATGTAATCACGACTTGATTGACCGGATTCGCCAAAGTTGAACCGGGTGTCGGATCAACGATATCCGCGTTCGGGGTAACGGTGTCGCGGTAGGTAATTGTATAATCCGTACCGGCCGCAGGGAACTGCAAGCTCCCTAACGCAGTCGTTCCGGCTCTACCAGCGACATGGTTAAATGCCGTTGTCAGGCCTCTCGTCGTTACCCCCGTGTTGATCACCGTGAAGGCTTTGGTACCCACCGTCGTATCGACCGAGAAAGACAGCGTTGAGGTGCCGTCCAAGGTGATCGTCGTGCCGTTCGTCGCTAATTGTTGTGTGACGTTGGCTCCAGTCGCGTTCTGATTCATCACGAAGGATAATTTGCCTCCAGTCGTCAGTGAAACCGTGCTGTTGGCTGTCAATATTTCAGTCGCGCTGATCTGCGACGGTAGTTGCGAAACACCTGGCCAGACTACGGCGTCGGCGACGGTGCCGCCACCTGAACCCGTTGTAGTGATAGTGCCGCTGATCGTACCTGTGCCGCGCAGACGTACGTTGGCCAACGAATTCGACCCACCGTTGCCAGTTACCGTGAAATTCGACACTCCAGTCGGTACGCCATTGACATACAGCGCTCCACCGTTGACCGCCGTAGCGCCGGTGTAGGTGTTGACGCCGCTCAAAACCAAGTCGCCGGGGCTGGTCTTGGTCAGACCCACTGCGCTTGCAAGTCCCACAACAGTAGCTGTGCCAGCTATCGTGGATGTCCCCAATCCAGCGGTCGGGTCTGTATAAGTAAAGTTCGCACCGGTCGCTGAGTTGATGAGGAATGAACCGTTGAAACCGGCTGGCGAAACGCCGGTGATAACAACTGTTTGACCCGCTATGAACGTATTCGCCGCTGTAATCGTAACGGTGTTCACTA
>JANXLS010000643.1 GCA_025355035.1 Planctomycetota bacterium
CGATCGAAGCCTTGTGGGTCGCGGACCAACTCACTGATTTATTGGATCAGGCGCGGCGTGAGGAAAAAGATGGCGATTACGACAGCGCGCTTCGTGAAGTGAAAGAAGCGTTGAAGTTGAAGGAAGCGCCCGAAGCCATCGAACTTCAACCAATTGTTCAGAGCGATGTATCGATTCCGCGCGCGCGCGCCTTCGTTCCGCGCGGTATCCGGATTAATCTTTCGCTCTACTTGTTGAATGCGTGTCATCAACGACTTCTTTTCTTTTTCGTCGTCATCCGTCTGACTCACGACCTGATCGATCATCTCGTGAGCTTTCGCGATTTCGTTAAATGCGTTCTCCGACTTGAGCAACACATTCTCGACCTGAATGAAAATATCCGCGTTCTTGTCGGCCTGATCGACCTCCGGAACGCCCGGGAATTTTGCTGCATGCGCCAAGGCGTCCGCCAGACATTTCTTCGCCGCGCCAAGTGCCCCGTTCTCCAGCGCCGATTTGAACTCTTTGCCGTAAAACGCCGCGTGATCCTTGACGATTAATTCCCGCTGAGCTTTCGTGTAGCTGACTTTTTGCGTCGTCTTCGATACGCTTTTTCCAGTCAGTGCCACATACGCGATCCCGCCGGCAAGGACCAGACTCCCTGCCACCAATCCACCGACGATCCAGGCGTTTCCAATCCTTCCGAATCGCGCCGCCTTGCCCGCTTGGGTCGGGACTGTGCCGTTCGATGGACGTGGCGTTCGACCGGATTTTCCCAGAATCGCGCCAATCGAAATCTGACTCTCATTCGCTCCGAAACTCGATGGCGACAGGGCTCGGCGGCAGGCTTTCAATGCGCTGGCCAATTCGCTCGCATCCGCGAAACGGTCGCTCGGTTTCTTTTCAAGACACCGTGAAATCACCATTTCCAGTTCCGGCGAAATGTCCGCCCGTTTGGTCTTGATCGGTGCCGGCGACGAATTCACGGTCGCGAACAGCAACTGCATGATGTCGTCGTGATCGCTCTCGCGAAACGGGGGTTTACCCGTCAACAACGCGTACATCGTCGCGCCCATGCCGTACACGTCCGACGGCTTGCTCGCCATCTTCGCGTTCATGA
>JANXLS010000673.1 GCA_025355035.1 Planctomycetota bacterium
CGCCAATCTGCTTGCGGCGGGCGGCGTGGTACTTCGAAAAACTCGCTTCGCGTAGTCTCCAAATACGCTGTGCTCGTCTTTCTCGTCCCACTTGCCCGGCGCGGCGCATCTTGGCACGAGGGTTTTGTCCGATAGCTCTTAGAGTTGCAGCCCGCGTCAAAAACCTTCTTTTGGATGCATGGCTCGGAGCATGGCGTGGCAGCGTTTACGGATTTCGGAGGCGAATGTTCGGACGGCGGCGTCGCTGGTGTCTTGCAGGAGAATTTCTTGGAGGATGCCTTTGACGTATTGTCGGCAGCGGGAGACGCGTTCGTCCTGGTCGTTGCCGAGGTCGCGAATTTTTGAGATGCCAGCGATTTCAGGATAGGTATCGGCGTTAACGCGTTTTATGAGCTCCGGGACACGGTCTTTCCAATAGGCTTCCGAGCCCGGGCCATCGAATTTATGCCTGGCCATATCCGTGTTGAGTTTTTCGGTCAGCGCGAGAATTTTTTCGGCGGCGGGTTTGATGGCGGCGTTTTTCTGCGCTTCCTGTTTGCAGAATTCGGCGATTTCGGTTCCCCATTTTTTATATTCGCGCAGGCGGTCGTGAACGGCGTGGACGAAGAACCACATTTCTTCGAGCGCTTGCACGAGATGCGCTTTGGTCTTGTCGTCGAGTGCTTCCGTTCCTCCGTCGGGTTTCTTTTTGATGCCGACGAGAATCGGGGAAATGTGATCGTTCCACAGGCCGCACGTCGCGTAAGACAGAATCGGGCGGTCGCCGCCGGCGGGGCGAGGTTTGACGCCGGCGAGATCCAGGACGTATTCACACGGTCCGGCACCGAGCGTCTGGCGCATCAGATCGACGGGCGTGGTTACGGTTAGCGGGGTCGCAGCGGTGCGGCTCAGCGGGTAGATGATCACGCGTTCGTAGGCGTTGGGGGGCGGGATCACTGCGGCGTTGGCGTCGGCTTTGCGCGCGGCTTTGGTGGCTTTGTCGGCTTTGTTGCGTTCGGATTTGTCGGCGTACAGGCATAGGCGGACTTCGTCGTTTTTCAAAACGGCTGGATAAATGAAAAAGCTGGCGAGCGATTCTTGCCAGATCTGCGGATCGTTCTCGGTTCCCTTCTCCCACCACTTTGTTGCGATCTTGTTGCTGGCGACGGCGGCGAAGCGAGCGTCCATGGCGTCGGTTCCCTTTTCCCACCAATTTACGGGGCGTGTTTCGCTTGTGCTTTGGAATTGGAAGGATTGATTGCGCGTGGGCCAATCGTTCATTGTCTTGCCTTCGGCGAGGATAAAATCGCCGCGCCAGCGGGCGTCGAAGGGGCGCTTCCACGCGACCGCGGCTGGAGTGTAGGCGGTCAACGCGCGGACGTCTTCGTCGTGCCAGATTCCTTTCTGTTCCAGAATTCCGACGTAGACGGGCTTGTTTTGAAATTCAATGCGCGAGGCCGTCACGCGGCGCGCGTTGCCGTCGCCGGAGAGCGTCAAATCGACTTGCGGATCGTTGGCGTTGGCGTCTCTGTCCTTCAAGTTGCCGGGCCAAACACACATCACGATGGCGTCCCCACCTTCGATGAATTGCATCAGGAAATTTTCAGCTGGAACGGTCATTGACGGCCGCGCGAGACGCACGGGATCGAAAATCACGTCGTCGGCGAAGAAATCGGGCAGAGCGACGTAGCGCGCTCCGCAGCGAACTTCCACGCTGCCGGCGTTCGCGCCGGGAGTAATTGTCACGAATCCGTCGGGGCTGATCGTCATTTCGACGGAAGCTGCGCCTGCCGTTACGCGCAGACATTTTCGTCCTGCTTCGTTCTTCGCGACTTCTGCGGAATCAATCGCGGCGCTTTGAGCCGCACCGGTTGGGACGATTGTCAGTTCCGCGCGCTTCGTAAACACTTCGGCGTTGAATGAAATGGAGACGCCGTTTGCGCCGGGGGCTGCGGTAAGTCGCAGCTTTTTGTTTTCGAGCGAGGCGTCTTCGGTTCGTGCGGAGACAAGGCAATTCACCAGGAC
>JANXLS010000691.1 GCA_025355035.1 Planctomycetota bacterium
CAGCACTCTTATTGATCAGCTGGCAACTGGGGCGCGGACCCGGGTATTTCGCGGCGCTTTTCTTCATCATCGGCTCGAGTCTGCAATTGTTCGTAGTTTCCCCATCGGCCAGTCCCATTGAACTTCGTCAATCCATCGTTCGCGAAGTCACGTTCGTCGGCGTCGCCGCGCTGATCATTGCGATTTCTGCAGCTCAGCGCCGAGCCGAAGCCGATTTGCGCAACGCCGCCGACCGTTTCCGTCTCGCCCTCGAAGTCGGCAACCTTATCCCCTGGGAATTGAACATCGCTTCCGACGAATTGATCTCCGAAGGGCTCCACAAAATCCTGTCCGTTCCATCCATCACCACGCGAACCCAATACTTCGCCTACATTCACCCCGACGACGTCGATGCCATCAAGAGCGTCGTGAACACGGCATTGCTGGAACACAAAACATGCGCCTCCCAATACCGTCTGGTGAAACCCGATGGCGAGATTCGCTGGGTCGAATTGCGTGCCCAGCCCATTTACAACGAACGCTTTGAAGCCATTCGTTTAGTGGGCGTGTTGCGCGATTTGACCGAACAGAAATACATCGAAAAAATCGTCCGCGATGGACAGGAACAATACCGCAACGTCGCCGAAAGCGCTTACGACGGCTTCGTCACAGTCGACGAAAACAATCGGATTCTCTACGCCAACGGTTCTTTCGCCGCCCTCTTCGGCTACGAACGTGCGGAATTAATCGGTATGTCCCTGACGTCAGTTATCCCGGACCGACACCGCGACCGGCATCGGAAGGGGTTCGATCAGTACATGCAGACTGGCGTCAAAACAGTCGACTGGAGCAAAGTCGAATTCCCTGGCCTGCGCAAAGACGGCAGCGAAGTCGCCTTGGAAATGTCCTACTCCGAAATGGGCGTCGGGACGAAGCGGCTGCTCACAGCCATCGTCCGCGATGTCAGTCAGCGCAAGAAAGACGCCGAAGCCATGGTCGCCGCGAGCCAGCGTCTCGAACTCGCGCAACGCATCGCCGGCATCGGCCTGTTCGATTGGGATTTCCGCACCGGACACTCGACGATCTCATTGGAACTGGAAGCCATGTACGGCTTGAAACCCGGCGAATTCAAGGGAACCTACGAAGCTTGGGAGAAGCTCGTTCATCCCGACGATGTGCCAATGGTTCGCAACAACGCCCGCATCATGCTTCAGGAAATCATGCCGGAGTACAGCTCCGTCTACCGCGTCGTCTGGCCCGACAAAAGTGTTCATTGGCTCGCAAGCAAGACTCAGATCTTCCGCGACGAATCGAAACTGCCGATCCGTGCGTTGGGGGTCAACCTCGACATCACGCGTGAAAAAGAAGCCGAAGCTGAGCGCGAACGCCTGTTGCAGAACGAAAAACAGGCACGCGAACGCCTCTCACTCACCAATCGCATCGCCGGAATCGGAACATACGAAATGAACACGCAAACCGGCGTGTTGGACATGTCGCCGGAATCCAGGCGACTTTACGGCCTGATGGACGGTGAGGTCGTGCGCACTCACGACGAGTGGAAAAAATATGTTCATCCCAACGACCTCGAACGCGAATTACTCTTCCTTCATGACGTCACCCTGACGCGTTCGGGCGAATTTCAAACCGAGTACCGGATCGTCTGGGCGGATGGAAGCATCCATTGGCTGATGACCAAAGGCTCGGTGCTTTACGACGAGTACAGCCGCCCGATCAAAATCGTCGGCGCTGAGCAGGATATCACGCGCCGGAAAGAAGCTCAGGCCGAACGTGAAAGCATGCTCGCCGGAGCGCTCGCTGCGCGCGTTCGCATGGAACTGGCCAACCGCATCGCCGGGATCGGCACCTTCGAATGGGACGCCATCTCCGGTGAAACCAAATTCTCACCGGAACTCGAAGCCCTTTACGGATTGCAACTCGGAGAATTCCGCCAGACCTACGAGCATTGGACCAAACTCGTCTTCCCTGAAGACTGGCCGCGAGTTCGCAAAAACGCCGAGCGCTTCCTGAAATCCACCGGCACCGATTACACCGCCGAATTCCGCATCGTTTGGCCAGACAGCAGTATCCATTGGATCACGACAAAGGGACGCCTTTACCGCGACGACAACGGCAAACCCCTCAAACTTATCGGCGTCGAACAAGATATTA
>JANXLS010000697.1 GCA_025355035.1 Planctomycetota bacterium
CGCGCATCCAGGACGGACGCGTTCTGATCGATCCGCGCACGCTTCAAGAAGGTGACGCCAACGAAATCGAATCGGCCATCAAATCGCTCGCCTAAGCGACGAACGCCAGGAAGCCAAACGCCGAGAAACAAGTCGAGCCAAGTCGCTCTACCCCTCTCCCTTTTTCGTTGCAGTTCTTTGCGCCTTTGCGCCTTTGCGAGAGGCAATAATGTGGGCCGAGCGAGCGGTTATGCCGGCACATCCACGCTGTCCTCATTGCGCTGCCTGAAATATTTGCGAATGTCATCGCGCAATCCCGGCTTATTCCCGCTCAATTGATAGAGACCCTGCCAATCGCGGTAAATGTCCGTGTTCGGATCGTACTGGTGCTCGACAAGAATCTTCCAGCGATCGAGATAGCGCCGGTTTTTCTTCGGCCCGTGCCAATGATGAAACAGCGTTCCGGGAACGTACCCGACGTTCCGCTTCAGAGCATCCGCGCGCGACTGCCAGCGCCGCAATTCCGTCTTGAACGCCGCGCTCATTTTTCGATTCACGGAACGGTCCACGTCGCCCAACAACGCCCGAGCCATGTGGTGATCGTTCGCACCAAGAATCGAAAACGCCATCAGCCCGCCCAGCGCATCGACCGCTTCGCGTCGAGCGGCCCATGCGTACCCGCAATGCCCTGCGTGCTTCGAATAATACGCTTGCTCGTCGCGGTCCCAACCTTTTCCTTCGACATACTGCCGCATCATCGACGGCAGCGATTCTCCGCCGCTCGAATCCGGAACGATCTCGCCGTCCGGGCCCAGATCCAGACTCTGCGACCATGGCTGAACGACCTGATAGTGCTGCAACGCGTGCAGCGTCTCCTGCACCCACTCCGGTCGCGCGAACGTCACGTCCGCATCGATCCACGCGACGTACTTCCAGTCCTGCGGCAACCGTGCAAGCAACAAATTCAGCGCGTTCTCTTTGTGCCACAGTTCGTGCTGCGTCCGCAATTGCAGATGCTGTGGATTGGAACGATCCGTCACTTCAAATTCGCGTCCGCCGAACGCAATCTCTGCCGTGTGCAGAATTGTACCGCTTTCGGCCATGTGCTTTTCAAACGCGTGGTACAGCTCATAACGCTTGCGATAGCGCATCGGATTTGTGATCGCCGTGATGACATGCAATCGGTCCGGGAACGCTTTCAATCCCGTCTTCGCCTGGCTGCGATGATCAATATGAATCAAGTCGCTCATGTTGTTTTCCTTTCGAATGATGTCGTGAACGAACTTTTCGTGTTCAATATTTCCTCACGTAATCAAACCGTTGTTTGATCACAAAAACGTAGAAACGCCCCTTCGATGCCGCGTCCAGAAACCGCTCGAAATACGATCGCTTCCCGACGTCGTAAACGTATGTTTTTCCGCGCCGGAATTGAACGTGTATGCGCACTTTCCCGTCGCCTATTCCTCCAGGCCCCGGGCCGTCGCCGCCGGCCCCACCCTCCACCCCAGCTTCGAGTCCCAGCGCGCGAATCGCGCGCGAACCCGCGATGCGTGTCCACTGAATCATCGAAACCTCGCTTTCATTTTGTGCTTGGGTTTGAGTTTGTGATTGGGTTTGGGTTTGTGAATGGGTTTGGAGCCGATTTATTCAGCAGGGAAATAGCAGATCAGATGCGCGCGCAGCAACGCTGCCGAGGGTTCTTGCAACATCGTTTCATACGCGTCAAACGTCACCGCCGCGCAAACCAATTCGCCCGACGGATAGTTCGCCGCGTTCATCCACGCCGTTTTAAGTTGTGTTACCCAATCGTCCAGCCCCTCGCCATCCGCTCCCGGCGACGTCACATACAGATAAACGTGGATTCCTGTCGGCGCGTCAATTCCCGCGTACGACAACACGCTTTCACACACCGCCAGGAATTCAAAAACGCCCGGCGTATAGCGCTGGAAGCATTCAAGATCCGCCGCGTGAACCGTCGAAAGCACCGCGCTGCCCCCGAACTCGATCCCATCTGCAATACGCTTCAACCTCTGCCGCGCGAGAGCCAGCCAGCTTGTACCCATGGAATGTCTCCTTGAAGTCAATGGATGAAATGAATGCGTTATCGTCCCAGCGTGGTCTGAAGTGTCCGCGCAGTCTCCGCCGCAAAGCCCCCGCTGGGAACTGCAACGCCGATGATGTTGCTCAACGCCGTTCGAATCGCCGCCCTTTCTGCCGGATGATCCACAGCGATTCCCCGCGTCGCCGCCGACTGTGTGACGCGCAGCGGGCTCGTCGACGTAATGGCATCCCAGCGCGAAAGCAGCGTCGTCACCCGCGCAATTTGTTCGGACGTCAGCGCGCTGAGTTTCGTGTCGATCTTCGTCACCAGAGCAGACAGATCCAGACTCTCGAACACCGGCCCGAAAATCGTCGCAACCGCCGAAATAACCGCGCCGCTGCCATTCTGAGGCACTCCAAAAATCTCATAAATCTGAGTCGTTTGCGCGCTCGTCAACGCCATGTTCAAATCTCCGAAATGGGTTCAAAATTGAAAGTTCAAAGTCGACTGCCCCCCAACTTTGAACTTTGAACTTTGAACCGCCGTTAAAGCGCGGGCGCGCATATCGCGCCCGCGCAATCGAAAACGTTTTGACCCGGGAACGTTACGCCGCCGACGCATTGTGGACGAGCATCGCACAGAGTACTTCGCGCGCATCGTTGTACGCCGCGCCCCAATTGCCGCTGGTGCCCAACGTGTCGTTGTCCGGATTCGCAGTCCCGGCAATCCACTTCGTGCCGAACACGTGCGGGGCGAAGTCGAAGTTTGCCAGGACGCGCCAGTAAGGCGCTTCAAAATCCAAGCGCCGCTCCGCCTCGATGCGCAGGCGCTGATGATAGATCAGCCCCAGCGAACTCTGCCCGAGCAACAGCGTCCGGTACTTCGTGAACGATCCGTCCACTGCAACCTTCAACGCCGGATCGTCAACGACAACGATCTTCATTCCGAACGCGTGCGGCAAGCCAGTCACAACCGTGTAACCGCCGATCGTATCGACCTTGTAATTGCCGATTGTGTCCTTCACGAGATCCGCGAACGCTTCGCTGTGGCAGACCAGCGTTGTCAGTCGATTGTACGCGTCGCCCAACGTCATGCGCGTGTCGTACAGAGTCGACAACGTCAGCAGCGCCTTCGTGCCGCCCGCCACATACTGGTCCTTTGTGTGCACTTGACTCGTGATGCTATTGACTGCCGCGACCGTCGTCTGCAGCAGGCGCTGCCGCACTTCCTTCGCGGCCATATTGCCGATCTGCCGCCCGATTTCTCGCTCGACCGTTTCGCGCCGCACGCCGCGAATGAACACGTCTTCCGTGAACTTCACCGGCCCGGCGCGACGGCGCAGAATCACCGCTTTCTCTTCCGCACCCGTCACGTCCAGATCCGTCGGTGCCGTCGTCGATGTCACATCCCGGCGCACAACCAGCGACGCGATGTTGTTGAAGTACGGCATGTCAACAAACTCGCCGCCCCCTCCCAAACTGCTGCTGAACATTCCCGACGGAATGGTCTTCACAACCCCGAGTGCTTCATCGAGCAACTGCATGTTTTCGACAAACGCCGCGCTCGAATATTCGCTCGCCAACTGCGGATCAAACGCAAATCCTGAAATTCCCGAATAGGGCATAGAACCCTCCTTTAAAAAAAGTGCCGAGTGCTGAGCGCCGAGGAACAGCAGAACGGCGAAACAGCAGAAACAGCAGAACGAACGCGTCGCGTTCGCTTTGAGAAATAGAATGACTTTTGTGCTGTTGCGAGCGTGAAAAACACATGCCGACTTAAACGGAGCGCAAAGCGCTCATGGGGCTGTTTCTCGGCACTCGTCACTCAGCACTCAGGACTTAAAGTACGTCTGCCGCATCCGCTCGAGTTCGCGCGGGCGATTGTGCACGTACTCGCGCAATCGGTCCGCGTTTTCCGGCTTGAGCAGATCGGCATACGAAAGGCCTGCGGGCGCTCCGGACGACGACGCTTCGCCGCCGCCCGCGCCGTTGGAACCGCTGCCGCCGATCACGCGCGCGCGAACCCAATGCGGCTTGCGTGCTGCGAGTTGGCGCGCGGCTTCCTCCGGCGCGACGCGCTTGCGCTCGCTCTGAGCCGTGTCGCCGGGAACGGCAATCTCCCACTCGCCAGCCTCGTTGCGTTCCGCGTGGCGCGACAGTTCGCGATAGGCATCGTCGGAATCGAACCACTCGACCCCGGCCAACGCGCGCCGCAAAACGTTCTCGCGCTCCGCTCGATCGGCGCGCTGCCTCAGCGCGTCGACATCCTCCGAATTCGGCGACGCCTGGACCGGCGGTGCGTTTTGTTGGGACGGAGTTTCCCCCGTCTGAACACTGTTTTCGGGCATGGTGCTCCTTTCTGGTTTGGAGTAAAAATTAAGAATCAAATGGAGAAATTCTGATGCCAGGACTGTCGCCCAGCACCGATCGTTTTCCGACCATCGCCGTCCGTTTTATTTGCGGAGCGGTGATTGGTTTCGGAATTTGGGGCTATAAAAACTACGGCGATATTTTGTCAATGTCCGCCAACGAAGAATGGAAATCCATGCTATTCCATCTCGTGCTGTGGTCCGTTGGCATCGGCCTGGTCTTCGCCTTCACGAGTGCGAAAGACGACAGCCAGTGGCTTGATTCGTGAGCTACTCCAAATCAAACCGTTCCGGCAATTTCGCCACAGGCGGCGCGCCTTCAATTCCCAACGCAAGCGCGGCCAATTCAAGACACTCATTTAAAAACGGCTCGAGCGCTCGGGCCAGCATGAACAGAATCCGCTCCTCACCCGTTTTGAATCTCCACGCCTGCGCCACACCGCTCTGCTCGCGCGGTATCGCCGCGCCCGCGACCAGTTCCGGGCCCGCATCGTGCGCGCCGGGAAGTCCCTGAGCCGCGAACAACGCATGAGCGCGGAAGAGCAATTCGATACCCGTTGGATCCAGTTGAACGAAGTCGAGTTCCTCCGCATTCTCCTGCCCCGGGATGCCGTTTCGCAGCGGAATGTAACGCGTCACGCCCAACCCCAGCCGCGCCAATTCGTCATCGCGGCGGGACGTTTTTAACGTCAGGATCGGATTGCCCAGCACGAACAGATCCCAGACCAGATCGCTCAGAACACGCGCGGCGGCAACATCCGACTCCGCTGCCCGGCGCAACAGCGGACGGCCGATCCCATCGGATCCTGGGAACGGATGCAGAAACACGACCGGAACGCGTCCGTCGAATCCGTGCGCAATCGGCGCATCTTCGTGCGAACGCCATTCGCCGCTCGCATCGCGCCGAACGCGATAGACGCGAATCGTCGCGCGATCGACTACGCGATACACCAACTCCTCGACGCCTTCGGCATCCCAGCTTCCGCGTCGAATCTCCCGCTCGCCAAATTTCACCCACGCCAAACGCCCATCCGAACCGTAGTCCCAATCGAGAACGTCGGGAGCCGCGTACAGCGACAGATACGGTCGTCCAAGATTCCGCGCAGCGGCCTCCGCCAGCGACGGCGTCCGCTCACGTGCATCGTCCGGAAGAGGATCGCGGTCCAACAGCGCCGCGCAAAATCCATGATTCTGCGACAGACACGCTGCCTGCGTCGCCAGATCCTCGAATGACGTGTGCCGTCGCCCCGCTTCCTTGATGAATCGAACCATCCGCGCATCACCCTCAAATTGGGGTGCGGGCGTTCCGTCGGCATTGCGCTGGGACGAATCCACAACCGCCAACCGCGACTTGAACAACGCACCAAGCCGCGACGCCAAGATCTGCGGTGCCTGCGGAAAAAACGGCGTCAACTCCACACGCAACGCGTACTCGCTCTGCGGCTCCAACCGGCCTTTCGGAAAATACGAGCTCTTCCACCCGTCCGCGCAGCGCTGCTTCACGTTCGAATTCAGCACATCGTCAACGAGCTGCCAAACCGGCTCAAGCGTCTCCAACTCCGGACGACGCGCCATCAACGTCGCGAGAAAACTTTTGCTGTCAGACATGTGGCCTCCCAAAAAAGTTCAACGGCGCGCATCGCACTGGAAAATGACAACGATCAAACGACAAACAGGCCGTTTAAGCGATCCAAGGCTATCCATAAACGCCCTTGTCGATAAACGGATTCCGATCTGATCCGACCGCCCAAAGCGCCTTCGATTCCTTCCCGTACCACGCCATCGCCAGCGACATCACGCAATCATCGTGCTGCCCCGACGGCGCGCTCATCCGCACGCGCCGCAATCCCCCGGCGTCTTTTTCGTGGCAGTAAGCGAATCCGTGCAACTCGGCGATTAACGTCGTCTCGTTCGCAAGGATCAGTCGCCGATGCGCAAACGCCCGTTGCAGCCCAACCAGCATCTCCGTCCGGCGTTGCGGCGTGAAATAACACGCTTCAACGTGATCGCGATAGTCACGGCGAATCGTCTCAAAAATCGGTTGCCCAACTCCCGTCGCATCGACGACCGCCGGTCCTGGAAAACGCTTCAGATGGTCAAAGATATTTTTCTCCTGCTCCCTCCAATCCATCTGATTGAAACGAGCGAATCCTTCGACCTGCTGTGTGTCGCACGCCAGGCTGCACAAGACCGTGAAATTCTGTTTCTGGCCCAGATCAATCCCCGTGATGTACTTCACGCCGGGACGGCCTTGATGCAGCATTGTTCCCTTGATGCACGCATCGACGCCCGCGAAAACCGTTTCGACGCCATCGATGAATTCCGCTTCAAACTCCTGCCGATACTCCTCCTCCGTCATGTCGATCCGAAAATTTTTCAAGTCGTTCGCCGGGATCAACGGGTTCGCGGTCGTCGGCAATCGAATCGATGAATACGACCCCGCATGTTCCGGATTCTGTCCCAATTGATAGAGCTTGTGCAACCAATGATTTTTTCCGCGCGGCGTTCCCACCACGAATGCCCGCCCTTGACGTTCCAACAGCATCGGTTTAATGACCGTGTTCCACGTGTACTCGCTGACATCCGCCGCCTCATCGATGATCGCCAAATCCAACCCTGCCCCGCGCAACCGGTCCGGCGTGTGTGCGCTGTGAAATTCAATGCGCGAACCATTCGAGCAATTCAACGCGTGTTCGGACGCGCGATACGTCCATTCCGGTTCTATCGCGTGCGCCGGATTCGCGATCTCCACCGATTCGCTGTCTTTCTTTTTTCCTTTCGAACGCGCTCGCGGTGGAGCCGTCCGATCGCGCAACCAAAACGTGACATCGCGTTCAACGCGGCTCGACTGCTCTTGGATCGGACTGATCCACCACACGTGCTGATTTTCTTTTTTCTCGCAGGTGTTGACCGCTGCGATCGCTGCTGCAACCGTCTTCCCAAACCGTCGGCCACACACAGCGATCTTGAATCGTCCGGGCAAAGCCAACACTTTCTCCTGCCCCTCATGCGGCTTGGGCACTCCCGGTTCGGACGTATGAATCATGGTGACCTCGCTGAATGAAGTTGGAGCGAAAATCGGTTCCCGTCACGAACCGGCATTGACCGCAGTTCCGCTCTCCGAAGGCCCGTTCAACTGGCGGCGCGTTTCCAAACTCAGCGCCGCACTCATTGCTCCGAGCAAGATCGGCGAGCCTTTCAACGCAAAACGCCACGTGTCCCCGCCCTCCTCCGCGCGCATCAAAACAATCATACATCCAATCGATCGACGTTGAATCTCCCCCAACAACTCCCGCGTCGTGAAACAACACAGCTCCTGCGCAGAAAGTCCATTTCGCGTCATGGCGGTTCCTCTTTTTAAATTGAATTTGGGTGGTGTCGTTCGATGGGTGCCACGGAGCACTATTCTTGCTCCGTGTGCTGGTACATCCAGGAATTACGGCTGTGGCGGGGCTACCGGTTGCTCACCCTCAATAATAGGCTTCAACGAATCATGCGCTCCCTTGCCCATCCCAAAAAATGCAATGAGCAAGGCGATCGTAATCGCAAGCGCCACAAAAATCGCGATCAGCCGCACCGTTTTTAACATCGTCCGCTGCCACACAAATTCCGGCAGATTTTCGAAATCGACTTTATCGCTGGGAGGCGGCCCATCGGGAACATCCGTCACTTCGCGCGGCGCTTCCGTGAGATGAAATTCCGAGTCATCGCCTTCCGCATTCTGCGGTTCCGTTTTCATGCGTTTCAACTCCCGTGCTTGGCATTCCGCGCCCGAATACAATACATTCATCTTTAACTCGAATGCCTCCAACTTTCCAGAGAATTCAACCCAAGATCCGCGACCGCAGCGATGTTCTTATTATTCGACGTTCTTTGCGCCTTCGAGCGTTTTTCAAATGGATGGAGACAAAGATG
>JANXLS010000698.1 GCA_025355035.1 Planctomycetota bacterium
CCTGCGGCGATGAAGTTGTGCATCGACACGTCATTCCTCGATCAAGCCGGATTGCCGATCGCGAAGTTCATTAAAGACAACAAGAAGCGCATCGGCGCGGTCCATTTACGCGACATCAAACCGTTGCCCAAAAAGAAAAAAAAGGGCGACACCGGTCCGACGTTCCAGACTGTTGAACTCGGAAAAGGCACGATTGATTTAGAAGAATTTGTCGACACGCTGTTGGCCGTCGAATTCTCCGGTTGGGCGACCGTGGAGCTGGAAAAAGGCACCAAGTCGCTTCTGCAATTAGCGACCGGCAGCCACGCGTATGCGGCGCAGACGCTGGATTTTGTACTGTAAACATAAAGGAACGTGCGTTGCGATCGTTCGGGATCGCGACTTATAAAAGGCGATGTCACTTCTGGATAGTCGTTGATTTTTCGTCGCCCGTTTTTGAAACGGGCATGGCGACCAGAATGACGCCGATCAAAATCGCGACTCCACCCAACCATTGTCGCGCCGACAGTTTCTCGCCTAAAAAAGCGACGCCCAGAATCATCACCAGCATCACACTGAGTTTATCGACCGGGCCGACCTGCGCGGCCTGACCCAACTGCAGCGCTCGGTAATAGCACAGCCACGACAGGCCCGTCGCAATGCCCGAGAGCACCAAAAAGACAAGCGTTCGTGTTGGGAGTTGAGCGGGGTTCAGCCATTCGCCGCGCGCAAAAACGATTGCCATCGTGATCACGAGAATCACGGCGATCCGCACGAGCGTCGCCATGTTCGACGGAACGTCCGCGACGCCGATTTTGCCGAAGATGTTTGTCAGCGCGGCGAAGATCGCAGAGAGTAACGCGAATCCAAGCCAGCCCATTACGGTGAAATTTTTCACAAAATCGCTCATGGGATTGTCTCGGATTTATTGACGTCTAGTTTCAGCAATACGTCGCAGTTCGTGTCGATCAAGCTACCGCCAGCGCGTCCTTTAATTCCATGCGGCCATCGTAAAACGCCTTACCGACGATCGCACCGTAGCATTTCAGCGCAGCACATTCGCGGATGTTTTCAAGCGTGGTCACGCCGCCGGATGCGATCAGCGGGAAGGGGCTGGCGGCGCTCATTTCTTCGAGACGCTTCAGGTTCGGACCTTCCAACATGCCGTCGCGGTCGATGTCCGTATAAATGATTTCGCCGAGCGGAATGCCTTTCAATTGCGCGACCATGTCCGTCGCCAGCGTGGCGCTCACATCGACCCAACCTTTGGTCGCTACAAGGCCGTCTTTGGCGTCGATGCCGACGCTGATTTTGCCCGGAAAGCGCGTCGCGATTTTTTCGAGAAACGCGCGGTCTTCAAGTGCTTTCGTCCCAACGACACAACGAGCGGCGCCAGCATCGATGAAGCGCGCAATGGCATCTTCCGTGCGCATCCCGCCGCCGATTTGAATTTCGTGCGTCGCCGCGAAAGCTTTCAAAATATCGATCGTGATCGCGGCATTTTTGGGTACGCCGTCGAACGCGCCATCGAGATCGACGATGTGAATTCGCTTGGCTCCCCCGTCCGCCCAGCGTCGAGAGGCATCAACGGGATCGTTGTTGTAGACCGTCTTTTCGTTCGCAAGACCCTTCTTTAACCGAACTGCTTTTCCGTCCTTGATGTCCACTGCGGGTATAACGAGCATTCGAAACCTTTCGGGGGAAAAAAGCGCCGACCGAGGAGTGCCGAGTGCCGAGGAACGGCAATGACTGTTCCACGCACTCAAATAGTCACTCCCACTCTACTAATACAATACGTGTGCGAAGTGATGAATGCAGAGCACATATAACTCGGAACTCAGCACTCGGCACTTTCCATTACTTCTGCGGAAGCGCGGCTTGATCGATGAAGAATCGGACTTGGCCCTGGCAGCGCCACAACAAGCGCGCGACGAGTTCCGATTCGATCGGACCTGACGCGAAGATTCTCGCCAACATCTCTTTCTTCGACGCGCCTTCCGCCAACACAAAAACATTCTCTGCACGCCAAATGACCGGCGTTGTGATTGTAATCCGATCGACCGCCGGACGCACGGCCGGATTGAACGAAAGCGGATCGCAGGTCGTCACCGTTTTGGTCATTTCCAGGGGAGCGTGCGTTCCGGGAAAGAGCGACGCGGTGTGGCCATCCGGGCCGATGCCCAGCAAAATGAGATCGAAGGACGGGAATCCGTCTTTCTTGCGTTCGATTTTTTCGTGGAGCGTCTTCGCATACTTCGCTGCGCAATCGTCCGCGGTCGGTTCGGCCGTCGAGATCGGGTAGATATTTTCCAGCGGCACCGGGCCATTTTTCAGCAGCGCTTCGTAGACCATGCGGTAATTCGAATCCGGGTGGTCCGGCTTGCAATTCCGTTCGTCGCCCCAGAACAGCCGCGTTTTATTCCACGGCATGTCCCCGTGTTCGCGCTGATTGGCCAGCAGGGTATACACGGCCTTCGGAGTCGACCCGCCCGACAGCGCGAGGTTGAACCAGCCCGTTTCGGCGACGCGTTCCTTGGCCAGCGTCTCGATCGCTTTGGCCGCGTGATGCGACAGAGCCTCGCCATCCACCAATACTTTCACTTCAAATTCAGACGTGTTTGACATGGTCATTTTGAGGGTCGAGTGCGGAGTGCCGAGTGTAGAGGAACGGCGAAAGCAACGGCAGGTCCTCTTCACTCAGCACTTCGCACTCGGCGCTCGCTCCTTTTTTGAGGGTCAAGTGCCGAGTGCTG
>JANXLS010000746.1 GCA_025355035.1 Planctomycetota bacterium
CGACACGCGCGGATGTGTTCCTACTCGCGGATGGATCACGCGTTGAAGGCGTGTCCGCCGAAACCGGCGACCAACTCACGATCGTGACATACGATGGCAAGACCATCCACATCGCGAAAAAGGATCTGCGCGGAAGTGTTCCTGAGCCCAAGCGCAATGAGTACTTCAAGCGATTGAAGGCGCTCAAGGATGACGACGTGGCAGGGCGCGTTGAGCTCGGCCTTTATTGCCAGAAAAACAATTTGAAAGCACAGGCAACGGCGTTGTTTGAAGCCGCATTAAAGTTGGATCCGAAAAGCGCGGATGCCGGCAAAGCGCTGGGATATGAATTGAAAGACGGAGCGTGGCGGCCCGCGACCGACGAAGCGCTTCAAATTGGAGTACGTCCCCAGCCCAAAACGCCAGAGGCGACGCAGGATCAAGTTCGTGCGTTGCAACATCGATTGGAAAAAACGCCGGTGGATAATCAAGGAAATCCCAATGCGGATGTCGTTGAATTGATTGCGAGCGCCCGGTCGAATCCGGGCGCGATGATCAAGCTAATGCTTCCGCCGCAATTTCCCGGAGCGTTTTCGGGGATCAAACCGGAGACCCGAACGCGCAGTGCGCGGTTGGCGGGACTGACGCAGGATCGGCGCTTCATGCAGTCCCTTGTGGACGCCAGTATTTACGATCCGGAGGAGAACACACGCTTTGCTGCGGCAAAAGCGTTGCCGATGTTGGAAGAGCCGGTGTCGATTCGCAAGTTGATGGACATCGCGATTGCAGGCGACACAAGAAAATATCCATGGGCTGTGCGAAGGATGGCTTGCATCGCTCTGCGTCGCTATGGGAGCCAGGAGGTTATTGAGCGGTTGATGAAAGAACTTTCGTTCGAACTTGCTGGCGGCAATCCGCTCGATCCGAAAAATAAAATGCGTGGAAAAGGAATCGGCCTGGGCTCGGACAACCCGCTGGGCGTTCAAGACAACATTCTCCCAGCCTACGGCGTTCCGGAAACGGATCTCTATCCTGTGTTGAGCGCGGTCAAAGAGGTGACAGCAAAATCGTTTGATTCAAACGAGAAGGACATGAAAACATGGATTGCGTGGTGGAAGGTTGAAGGGGTTAAGTTTGTGTTTAAAGATTAAGGAACGGACTGGCAAACAGCCCATTTGTCATGTGTGATCTGTCAATTGATATTTGTCATAAATGTCAAATATCAAATGATAAATGCTAAATGCTAAATGACAAATACTGCCTCGGGAGCGTGGCGCACGATGAAAATGCAATGGCTAATTGGACTCTTGATCTTTCCGATGCTTCTAGTTGCTTCGACAAAAGCAGAGGATCTCGTTACGCTTGATGATGGAACGGTCCTGAAGGGCAAATATCTGAAGGAAGAGGGCGGAAGCGTTTTTCTGCAGCATCCCAATGGCGAGACGAGCGTGATTGCGAAGTCGCGTGTGCGGCGCATGGAGATTACAACGGGGCCGTTGATTGGCGATCCGTTGGCCAAAGGTCCGGAGAAAATCAACGAGAAAGACAACGTGAAAGAAGCGAAACCGGCGATTGGAAATCGGAACAATGCGCCTCGCAATCTCGATCCAGCTTGGGCGAATCCGCGGATTGCGGAGATGGAGGACCTGGGGTCGCCGGAACTATCCTCGCGCAAAGCGGCGTTGGAAAAAGCGAAGGCCAGCAAAGACGAATACATGCTGGTGATGCTGGCGATGTTGAATCCGAAAGTGAAGACAGCCGAATACATTCGCATCGGCATTTTGCGCGCGATGCTGGAGTTCGCGCCGTTGTCTGATGAAGCTGCCAAAACGATTGCTTATGCTGCGATGTTCGATCCGTACCCCGAAGCGAAGCGCGAAGCGTGTCGGACGATTCGTTATTTACAGGACGATCGTGCCATTCGTGAGATCGTGAAATACGCGCCGTTGGAAACGAATTCTGGATTGAAACACGCGGCCGCGGCTGCGTTGCATGAGATCGACGACAATCGAATTTACGCCGCTCTGGCCAGCGCTGTTCCGCAACCGCAAGTGACCGGGAACTACGGCGAAGGCACAGGTCTGGACAGGCCGAAATATACACTTCCCGGGGGGCCTGGACGCATCAACATGCCGATCTGGCTGCCGTCTCAGCCGATCGCTGGCGTCGCATCGGATTATGGCGGTCCGATTGTCGATTTCTTAAAGCTGCTCGCGCGCAAAGACATGGGAAATTATCCGTATGCCTGGAGCATCTGGTACCGCGAAAAGATTGGCGAGATTGGCAAGGAAGAACGCGACGCGTACAAAGAAAAGCGCAGTTTCCGAGACCATTCGAATGCGCCGATGAACCCGTAAGTAGATTGAAGAGTGGAGCGTTTGAGATGCGATTTGCATTCGCCACGATAATGCTGGGACTGAACGTATGCGTATTCGCAGCGGACGAGGACTTATCAGTTCGCATCGGATTGTCTCCGCAAGCCATGAAGAAGGCCGCGTTGGAAGCAGACGTGGTTCTGTTCAAGGCGCAAATCGACGGCGTTGCAGACGCAAAAAAAAGCTGGGACGATCTGAAGATCGAAGACCGCACAAATGCGATGGCGGCTGTTGCTTGGAGCAAAGAAGACGCGCGCTACCGTGAAAAAGCGATCCGCGCGCTGGCTCGGATTTCCCCATCGTCGGACGTGGACGGCGCGGGCTTGAAGGCGCTGGCGAGTGTTGCGGTTGCCGAGGGCGATGGCTCGATGCGCGCACTGGCTCGCAAAGCCCTGATCGCCGAAGATGACAAACGCGCTCCTAAGTTGCTGGCGAAGGCGCTGGAAGTCAACGACCCTTTGGTCAAGAACAACGCGATCGAAGCCCTGCGCGACATCGGCGGCCCGCGCGTTTTTGAAGTCATTGTCGAGCATTGGAAAGAGATCTGGGGCGAAGGTCCGCGCGGCTATGTTTTCATTGGAACGCAACGCAGCTACATCAGCGACTACGACGTTTCTGGAAGTTCCTACGATCCCGTCGTCAAATCCTTCATGACCGGAGCCGTGCTGGATGCGAAAGTCGTCCGCGTCGAAGCCGATGTGTACTACGTCTGGATTCGCGAAGTGACCGGCGAACGAAAACTCCCGAACGATCCCGCCGCCTGGCAGCGCTGGATCAAAAAGAACGAAGCCCTGCTGGCGAAGCAGGCTGAGAAGAACAAGGCCGATGCCGTCGAATTTTTGAATCAACAGCGTTAAGGCAGTTTGCCGATCCACTCTTTCCACTTGTCAAAATGCCTACCGAAATCCTGGCCTGTCGCCTGCTTCAGACTCGCCATCGCCGGGATGACGATCGTACCTTCGACGCCCATCAGATCGAGCACGGGGAGATCGATCGGCAGATTCACGCCCGGCCCTTTTATTGCGACGCTGTCAACTCGTACCGGTGCGGCTGAACCGGCTCGCACTTCCAGCATCGCGTAGTACAGCATCGCTTGAAACACTCGCTTGTCGCCGACTTCGCGAATCGTATCGACCGCCGCTTTGCGCGTGGCTTCGTTTGCTGCGAGCACGCCGACGTCGTCGAACGCGGATTTCCAAGTGTCGAGCAGCGCTTTCGCGGATACTGAATCTTTACGCATTTTGATCAATTCGATGGACACCTTCCGCGTTTCTGCGTCCGGCTCATAGACAGCCGACGTTGCCAACGGCTTGCCGAGAACTTTCGGATCGGGATTGCAAAGCCCCAGTCCCTCAACAGCGCCTCGACGCATGATAGGATCGGGGCAGTTCTTCCAATTCAGCATCCAGATGAATTCTTTGATGCAGCGCTCGCGTTCGCGCAAAACGCCTTCCCTCACATCGTCGATCTCCGATGAAACGCCCTTCGCTGTGGCCAGTGCGCGGGATGCGGCGAGCGCTTCGGTGTGTAGCGCGCGCTCATTCAAATTTGCATTAAACCACTCTTTTTTCGGTCCCGCAGTGGTCTTGGGTGTCGTCGAGCTAGGACGAACTCCGATGAACAGCGTTTCCTCTGCTGCCGCTCCACAAACGAGCGCAAGCAAGAATGCCAGGGACATCATTCCGCATGGGCCGCGAATCGAGCGATTCATGAAACGCTCCGGAAAAAGTGAGCCGAAATGTAGTCGGCTCGTGTGGCGATGGATTGCGGCGTTGTCGGACCACTATAAAGCGGTAGTCAAATCTGGGGTGTCAACGAGACGGCGATCATTGCTATCCCGTCCACCGAAAAGGAGTCCGAAGAATTTTCGTCCTGTTTGATACGCAAGGTAGATCATTCCGGCGGCGATGATCATCAGAATCATCGCTCCAAAAAACGCAATGACCGGGTAGAGAAACGAGAGCAGAATACCGAACGCGGCCATGAAGTCTTCCGTGATCGAAAGCGCCGCGTTGCCGGTTCCCCCGTGGAGCGGTGCCAGCATCGTCGCTTTCGCGCGCACAACAGCCTTGCCGCCGTGCATTGTTAACGCCGTTCCGCCGCCAGCGATCATTCCCAACAGCAGCGATGTCTGCGGGTCCGTCTTTGTAATCATGGAGGAGACCAATAACGTGCCGGCGACAGGCCGAGCGACCGAACCAATCGCGTCCAGAAAATGATCGACCGCAATGATTTTATCGCCGCAGAATTCAAGAATGGAGGCCGCACCGAAGACGATCAACATACCGTCGCTGGTCAGAAATTGCATCGATGGATTGAGCTGAAGATGGCTCGTCCGCGCCATGATCCCCATGATGAACAGCGGCAGATACGCTCGAAATCCAGCACACGCCGCTAGACTTACGCCCATCATCAACTGGTAGACAAGTTCCATAGCCGCGACCCTCGATTGCGAGAATTTAGAATCAACGAATCACGCAATCGATGACGAACGAACTGGCGAATTGATTCAAAAAAATGCTGTGCCTTTCAAAATTTCTCTGAGACAAGAAAAACGGGACCGAAATCCCGTTGTCTTAATAACACTATTTGTTCCACGTGGAACGTTGGGTTTTGTTCAGCAAAGGTGATCCACTAAGAACTTAATAGCTCTTTTTTGCGTCTCTGCGGAATTTTGCGACTTTGCGTGAAAATAGATTGAGTTTAATCCATTTCCTCTTCGACCAAATCCGGATCGCGAATTCCGTCGACGGAGTGAAGCTGCGCCAGCAATTCTGGATCGACAGCATCTCCTAGTTTCACCGATTCAACCGACTCCGCGCTTTCAACAGGTACGGGAATCACCCTGTTCGGGTTGTCCTTACTCCCCTTCGGTCCCCACGCCGATCCATTGTTGTTCGAACGCACACGTTTGAAGCGGTCCCAACCGTCCTGCGAAATGATCAGCTCGCGCCCTTTCGCGCCACGATCCGGTCCGACAATTCCGCGCGCTTCCATTTGGTCGCACAATTTCGCCGCGCGCGTATACCCCAGCCCCATGCGCCGCTGTAGCAGCGACGTGCTACCGCGTCCCATCAGCAAAAAGACTTCGACCGCTTCGTCAAATTTTTCGTCGAGTTCGATCGCCTGCCGATTCGTCTCGA
>JANXLS010000784.1 GCA_025355035.1 Planctomycetota bacterium
TAGCACTACAACGAAAGATTTCCACCCATTTAGCCGATACCAATCCTAACCGATTGGAGATAAGCGATGACGGGTAAAGACTTGCTTAAAATGGCTGGGCATTTGGAATCGTATCTGGCTTCCTACGATGGACTCTTCAGCCGCGTGGAAAGCCGCGCGCATTTTCGCATGTATGCGCGAGGCCAACTGGGCACGCTGGAGCGCAAGTCGCTGGAGCCTATCGCGGACGCGGAGCGCATCGAGCCGCGAACGCTGCAGCTGTTCTTCAGTCAGGGCCGGTGGGACGAAGCCGGAGTTCGGGATGCGCTTCAAAAAAAGATCGCGCAAAAGTATGGGAGCGAGTCTGCTATCTTTGTGATTGATGAGACCAGCGATGCAAAAAAAGGCGAATGGACCGCCGGCGTGGCGCCGCAATACTGCGGCGAAAGCGGCAAGATCGACAACTGCATTGTGACGGTTCATGTGGCCTACGTGTCGGGCGCTTTTCACGCGCTATTGGACGGCGAACTGTTTCTGCCGGAATGCTGGAATCCGAATCCGAAGGATGCGTTGATCACACGCAAACGAAAGCGTGCGGAGATACCCTCCACGGTCGTACATGTGAGCAAGGCGGAGCTGGCATTGGAGCAATTGAAGCGCGCAAAAGCCAACGGGTTGCCGGGTCGCTGGGTCAGTGCCGACGAAGGCTATGGCGGCAAGCCGTGGTGGCGGAAAGCTGTGGCCGACGAGGGCCTGCTGTACGTTGTCGAAGTGCCAAAAAGCACGGCCGGATGGGCGGGTGAACCGAGGCTTGAAACCGCACTCTGGAAGGGCAACGGACGGCCTCCGAAGCCGCGTCCGGCGACCGGGGCGAGCAGTGTCGAAATGTTGGCGTCAGCGGCTACAGGGCTGCGGTTCAAAAAATGGCAGCGCTTCAAGACGCACGATACTCAGAAGGGGCCCGAGGTGTGGGAGGTCAAGGCCGGGCGTTTTTGGGAACAAAGCGAAAATGCGCCGCGAGGAGCGCAGTGGCTTTTGGTGGCGCGAAACGTGCGGACGGAAGAGATCAAATACTTCCTGAGCAACGCGCCGTTCGACACGCCATTAACCGAGTTGGTACGAGTGGCTTTTTCGCGCTGGCATGTGGAACGCTGCTTTCAGGATTGCAAAACGGAATTGGGCTTGAATCACGCGGAGCTGCGCAGCTACAAAGGGCTGCACCGGCATCTGATCCTGACAGCGGTGAACTATTACTTTCTGCAGGACGAACTGGCGTTGTACAAGCGAGAAAAAAACACTGGAGTTGAGCGTAAGCCAGATCGGAGATGCGCTGCAGGTGCTGCTTGAGCGAATCGTGGAAGGCATCATGTCGCGCAAAGAACTGCGGCAGCTGGCAGAGAAGCTATTGGAAGAAATGCTGCTCACGCAAGAGCGCAACCGCAGCGCACGAGAATCGCACTGCCGACGACGTGTGAAAGAGTTGAAGAACAAAGGTATTTCATGCAAGGAACTGCTTTGCTGTGATGTCGAA
>JANXLS010000831.1 GCA_025355035.1 Planctomycetota bacterium
TTTTATTTTGCCAGATCGGACTTACGCATTTCGAATTCTCAGCCTTCCAGTATATAATTCGTGGTCTCAACTCACGAAAAACAGCGTTTTCTGATCATATTTGGGGTTTAATAGATTGACGCTCATGAATTTGCAACTATAAAACGGTGAAACAATTTCCGCATACAAAAATTTGAGTGCAATGAACTTGCCGCTCATGTGAGGATTTTATGGCGGCACACGTATCCGATGACCTATTCGCTAGTGAATGCCTCCGGCTTGGGATCGCCTCGGCTGATCAGGTCGAACACGCAACGTCCGTTGTGGCAAAATCAACCCACGAAAATAAGGGTCCGCGGTCACTCGCCGACGTGCTCATTCTGCAGGGTATTCTAACGGATGCCATGCGCTTGAACGTGGAACGCAACGCGCTGGTCTCGAGTGGCGGCACGACCATTGTCGATGTACTTTCGCACAAGGAATTTAGTGAACGCTATCTGGTGCACCGCGAAATTGCGCGCGGCGGTATGGGCGTTATCTTGCACGGTGTGGACGCCGACCTGCGTCGTGATGTGGCGATCAAAGTCATGCTCTCCGGAATGGATGACGATTCCCGCCGCCGTTTCATCGAGGAAGCCCAAATCAGCGGGCAATTGGAACATCCCAACATCGTACCTGTCCACGAAATCTCCGTGGACGAAAAGAAGCAGCTTTACTTAACGATGAAATTGGTCGAGGGGCGCAGTCTTCAGCAGCTTTTGGATGAATCAAAATCGATCCAAAATGGCGACGGTGGCTGGCCATTGACCAAGCGCATCAAAATACTCGTGGACGTGTGTAATGCGCTGTCATTCGCCCATTCGCGTAATATCGTCCACCGCGACCTGAAGCCCGCCAACATCATGCTCGGAAAATTCGGGGAAGTACTGGTGATGGATTGGGGCCTGGCCAAAGTTCTCGGCAGTGAGAACCTGCCCGAAAAAAGCGATCCCTCGCTGAGCGCCGACTTCAACGAAAAAGTGCCTGATCCGAACAAGACACGTGAAGGATCGGTGATGGGTACACCCGTTTTCATGTCGCCCGAGCAGGCTGCGGGGCGAATTTCTGAAATCGATGCGCGCAGTGACGTTTATTCGCTGGGCGCGATATTGTACAATTTGCTCTGCTTCCTGCCGCCGGTCGCTATCAGCGGCGGCATGGCTGCCATTATTGAGCGCGTCAAGACCGGTGAAATCATCGCGCCTGAAAAACGCGTGCCCTCGCGCGCCGCGACGATACCCAAAGAGCTCTCCGCAATCGCGATGAAAGCGCTCTCGACACGCAAGGCGGACCGTTATGCTGGAGCGGACGAATTGCGCAACGATCTGGAACGATTTTTGGATGGAAAAACCGTCACCGCCAAGCCGGACAACACGTATGAATTGCTGGTGAAACTGGCGCGGCGCAACAAAGGCGCAAGCGTGGTGACCGCTGTGGCGGCATGTATTGTGGTAGCGTTGGTCTGCGCCGGTTACTGGCTGAACCTGCAGGAGAAACGCGAGGCGCAAAGGCAGAGCGCTCTGGCGCTCAAGAGTGAACACGAGGCAAAACTTCAGCTCGCCAGTTCGATCGTCGAGCAAGGCAACGCGCTACTGGCCGGCTCGAAACCGGACGAAGCGATGAAGCATTATGAAGACGCGTTCAACCGTTTTGCCGCACTAAAATCGTCAACCCGCGAGGCAGCGCAGGGCATGTGTGAAATTCAATTGCGCTACCCCGTGCCTATCATGGAATATCCCGGCCACCGGGGCAGCGCTCAAGATGTTTCATTCCTGCCAGACGGCAAAACGATTATCACCTGCGGTGGCTCTCAGGTGATGCAATTTGAATTGCAAACCGGGCGGCGTCTGCGTGTGCTTTCTGCCCATGACGACGTGATTTGGCATGCAATACCCATTAACGACGGCAAACAATTTATTGCAGCCTCGGGGGGATTCGTTGATTTTTGGAATCTTGAAGATAGATCCACGATGCCGATCAAGACCTTGAGACGTAACAGTATTTACGCAGTTTCGTCGGATCAACGTCAGGCGCTATCGAACCTTGGAGGTCACAAGGTCGAACTGTGGGACTTAATTGCCAACAAAACTCAGCATGTGTTCACAGATATCGATTCCAATGTAAGTTGCGGATTGTTCTCGAGAAGTGGCAGTACCGTCTATACAAGTAATATGGCAATTCGGGCCTGGAACTTGGAAACCGGCGAACTGATTAAGACATTGTTCAAGAGCCCAACTTATATTCATTCGATGGCAACCACAAAAGACGGCGAACGGATTTTTGTGGGATGCAATGGATACGTTGTGCTGCTGGATTCTATGACAGGTATTCCCATCCGCAGGATTGATGACGCGAAACTGTTTAAGACTCCTTGGAGAGTTGATCTATCAGCCGATGGCAAGTTGGGCGCTGTCGCGGAGCACGATGGGGCCATTACCCTAGTGGACTTGCAAACCGGGAAGCCCGTTCGTTCATTTAATTGGAGCGACGCTGTTGTGTCCGCAATTCATTTTATGCCGGATGGCCAGGGATTGATGACGTGCGGAGGTGACGGTGCCACGAAGCTGTGGAACTTGAGCGATTTCGATGAAACAAAGCCGTTTGATAGTTGCGATGGCTCTATAAAAAGCCTGACATTTTCTCGGGATGGAAAATTCATTTTGGGAATTGTTGTGGGTGCTGCTGGTAACGTGTTGAATGTGTGGGATGCCACGAACGGGCATGTATTGCGCGAACTGAATTTGCCGGATGAAGCACCGCTTGGAGTATTTGTCTCCGACGCATCCATGCAATGTGTCACGGCTCATCTAAACGGAGCAGCGTACCTTTGGAACATCCGGGACGGTTCGAAAAAAACGCTCGTCGAACCGACGCGCCCAGCGGCGCTGGTTTCAAGTTTCGCTCTTTCGCCGGACGGCAAGACCGCATTGATTGGATACAAAATCGAAGGACCCAATGTGAAGCAGTTCAATTTGGAAACAGGTAAAGAAATCCGAACATTGGAGGGACATGAATTTAAAAAAGGCGATGGGAGAGCCACAATCAGTGTGGCGTTTTCGGCGGACGGCACACAAGCGGTCACCGGCGGCAGCGATAAGTTTACAAAAATCTGGAGTCTTGAAACGGGCGCATGTCTTAAATGCCTGTCGGGACACAACGGAGCCATTGGCAATGTCGTTTCGTGCCCGGGGACACAACTGGTATTCAGTGTGAGTACGCGAGTCCGAGGTTGGGACGTCACCAGTGGAAATGAAGTATTCAACTTGAGCCCGGGCCAATTGGAAAACGTGGTCGCT
>JANXLS010000845.1 GCA_025355035.1 Planctomycetota bacterium
CTTGTGAGAGGGGTTGGGTTCGGAAGAGAGTGCCTCCGAATTGGACGATTAGGAATTGGCCGAACAGGATGAATGCGGCGGCGACAACGAAGCCTGTGTTTTGAAGAATGCCTTTCAATGCGGATGTAGTTCGGGCGAAGCAGCGGGCGTTAAACAGGTTCCAAAATTGAAGCAGGACCATCACGGTGAAGACGATCGTGGATTCGCGCGTGTCGAATTCACCGTCGCGTTTGAACTGGTGAATCAAGGCCAGCATCGCGACGAGAAACAGGCCGCTGGAGACGAGGATGTTTGTTGCCATCGAGCGGGTGATGATGAACGCGTTTTTGGCGCGCGGTTTTCGGTTCATGACGCTGTCGTGTGGCGGTTCGGAGGCGAGCGATAGCGCGGCGAGCGTGTCCATGATCAGGTTGATCCAGCACCAGCACGGCGTTCTTGCGTTTTTCGTCGCGGTGCTTTTCCTTTTCGACGTCGATCGCCTTCATGGCAGAATCCATCTCCGACTTCAGTACCGACTTCATACGGGGGTTGATCAGGATGGCGCGTTCGAAACATTTCAACGCGAAGTACGAAGCCTCGACCGACATCTGAACCCGTCCGAGCGTAATGATGGCTTCGAAATGATTGGGTGCGCAAGCCAGCGCGGCAATTGCGTCGCGCTTGGCTTCGTAAACTTCGCCCGCCTGTTGATACAGCCGCGCGCGCCGGGCGTAGCCGTCGGCCCAATTGGGATAGCGCAACAACGATTCGTTCAGAACGTTCAGCGTTTCGATCATCCGCGTATTCTGATGCTCGACCTCACGCAGGCGTTTGCGATACGACTCGTTCGGGCCATCCCGACGATCCCATGCAGCTAACAGTAACGCCTCAGCCTGCCGCCCCGCCCCATCCGACAACGCTCGATGCGTTCGCAGTTCGTTCAGCAAAAACGATTCGCCCTGGCTTTCGCCGAGGATCATCAACACTTTCGCTGAATGCATCCGTGTCTGGCGATGGCTCGATTTCAATCCATTTTGAAGGAACCAAATCGCGCCGTGTCCCTCGCGCACCAAAGCCTCTTCGGTCTCCGTCACGTCGGCCCTTCCGCTCGCAAACGCGTTGACATTCACGAACGACGTGATTGGCGTCTTCAGCGTCCACGCCAAGGCGGTCAGGGCTATGAAAAGGAAGGAAGAGAGAACCGCTCGCATGACGAAATTCATCCTCGTTGACAGGGGCGAAACGGCCAAGTTGACATTTGATATTTGGCACTTGTCCTTTGGCATTTAACTGCCGCGTGACCAGAATCCGTTCAATGCCAAATACCAAATGACAAAAGGTTACGGTTTCTGCTGGCGCCGGTGCCAATCTTCGCGGAAAAGATTGAAGTGCTGGGCGGCGGGCGGATGTTCCTTGATGAAATCTTCGTTGATCGTTATGCCCAATCCCGGGCCGCTGGGGAGCGAGAAGTAGCCGTCGACGACTTCAGGATAGCCGGGGCCGTAGGCTGCTTCCTTCACCCAGGAATCGACGAAATCGTTAAAGTGTTCGAGGATCTTGAAGTTGGTTGTACAGGCCGCCAATTGCAGGCAGGCCGCCGTGCTGAGTGGACCGCCGACGTTGTGAGGCGCGAACGTGACATAGTAAGCGTCGGCCATCGCAGCGATCTTCTTGCCTTCGAGCAAGCCGCATGATTCGGTGATGTCGGTCTGCAACACGTCGATGCAGCCCAGTTCCAAAAGGCGCCGCGTTTCGTAACGCGTGTGAATACGTTCGCCGGTCGCGACGGGCAGATGAATCTTTGCGGCGGCTTTCGCCATCGCTTCGAAATTGTCGGGCGGAATTGGCTCTTCGACCCATGATGGCCGGAACGGTTCAAGGTCGCGCGAAATATCGATCGCTGTGGCGGGGCTGAAGCGGCCGTGCATTTCGACCATGATTTCAACGTCAGGGCCGACTGCGTCGCGGATGGCTTCAATCAGGGAAATCGAAAGCGTCTTTTCCTTGCGCTCCATTTCGTAGAAGCCAGATCCGAACGGATCGACCTTGAGCGCGAGGTAACCTTTCGCGGTCACTTTTTTCGCGGCTTTATGAAACTCTTCAGCCTTTCGTTCAACGGTGTACCATCCGTTCGCATACGCTTTGACTTTCTCGCGCACAGCTCCGCCCATCAGTTTGTACACGGGCTGATTCAGTGCTTTGCCGACGATGTCCCAGCATGCCATTTCGATGAGCGCGATGCCCGATCCGGCCACGTCATCGACACGCGCGAAATCTTCGTGGAACATGATCTTCACGATCGCTTCAATGTTGAATGGATCGTGCCCGATGATCCAGCGGTGTTTGACCGCTTCAAGGTATCCAAGCAGCGCTTCAGTGCGGCTGACGTTGCGGCACTCGGAAACGCCGACAAGACCCTCGTCGGTTTCCATTTTTAAATAGGTGAGATTGCGCCAGGGCGTCCCGAGGACCATTGGCGTGATGTTGGTGATTTTCATTGAATCAAGGCTCCACGTTCGAATGAAACAGCTACTTTCCCGTTTATTATTTGAACAGCATTTCAGGTGTTTCGACAACTAAAAATCGAATCGATCCACAAAAACAAAATCTACGATGCCAAATTTCCATCGGCATCGAAGGTCATTTCTTCAGCCACGGAAAGAGCTTCGAGATCGCTGCGACCTTCAATTTCGCTCGCGTACGCGTCGGATACGTACACCTCTTCAAGCGACAAGGTGTCGACGATTCGGATGCAGCGGACGGGGGCGTCATTCGGAAGCGCGAGGGAGCCGATCGCTTTTTGAATCACGTCGCGATCGGTGTCGAAGTACATTGGAATCTTGGAAAGCTGCGGCGTCATCGCGGTGAGCGAGTTGATGTAGGTCGAGTTCCGATTAATTGAATTCACCATTCGGGTCGTCGTGAAATCGGCGATGCCGATGCCAACTGCGTTGCCATGCGATTGCGGCGTCAGGCTGCGCACGAACAGGCGGCGGATCGTTGGTGTCGGCATTTCGCCGGGAACGAGCGACGACGAGTAACCTTGCACGCCGCGGCCAACGATATTGGTGTCCATGCCGGTGCCGCTGATGTTTTTGCCGATCTGATCGACGATCAGAAGATCAATATCGTCGAACGGAAGTTTCGGCATGCGGGCGCGGGCTTCATTGAGAAGCTTGGCTTCTTCGAATTCGATCGTCTCCGGGCGGGTGACTTTCACGATCGCAGTTTGGTGGTACGGATCTTCGACGAGGCCGATGGCGCACAGGATCGGCGCGTTGGCGAGCGACACACGCGCGGCGGATGTCACGACGCGTTCGTGGCCCAAACGCGCTGCCGCTGCGTGGAGCGATTCCGCGCCATTGCGCTTGGCGAGGCCGATCGCGATCATCTTCATCATGCCGCTGGCGATCGATCCGCCCTGAAAATCAGTGTGCGGTTTGATGCGGTTGACGACGACAATACCGTCGGAGTTCAGCGCCTCGACGCTGAAATGCACGGCCACGCCGTCTGCTGTCGTACCCAGAATCGTTGTGTCCATCGAAGCCCGGATCGGAACGCCCAGTGACGTTTCGGTGATGTGGTAATCGGCGAGAAGCGCGAGTTGCCCTTCAGGAGTCGCGCCGCCGTGGCTGCCCATTGCCGGGATGATAAACGGCGCGGCGCCTGCCTCCTTTAAGAGCTGGACGACGCTGCCGATGATTTGAGCGATGTTGGTGATACCCCGGCTTCCAGCGGTCACGGCGATGCGCGCGCCGGGATTTATGGTGCGCAGAATTCCGAGCGCACCGAATTGTTCGGCCAATGCAGACGCGATGTTCATCGGCGCTGAGCGCTGGAATTTCTGCCGCACGCGCAGCATCTTTGGAAAGGGCATGCGTCCGAACTCCTCGTTAGTTTCTGGCAGTCGTGTCA
>JANXLS010000877.1 GCA_025355035.1 Planctomycetota bacterium
GAGTATTTTGTGTGGTGGTCATTGATACTCGTTGGAACCGTGTCCATTGTCGCCGGGTTAATTCAGCGCAACATGGAAGATCAACCGCTGTAACGCACGAAGAGACAGTTGCATTTCGAAAACTTTGAATTGAGAACCAAACACATGGCATTTGCATTCAACGACGATTCGCGCAAGCAGTTTGACTGGCTGTTGAAGCGGTATCCTTCCAAGCAGGCGGTGTTGTTGCCGGGGTTCCGGTTGGTGGAGGAGCAGCAGGGGTACGTCGATCATGCGGCGATGGATTATCTGGCGGAACAGTTGAGCCTGGCCCCGGCATTCGTCAATGGTGTCTTCACGTTCTATAGCCATTATCGCCGACCGGGGGAGGGGAAGTACATTGTCATGGTATGCGCGACGCTGCCGTGCGCATTGATGGGTGCTCAGATGGTTGCGGATTGTTTTAAAGAAGAATTAAAGCTGGGGATGGGCGAGACCAGCAGCGACAAAAAATTTACGCTGAAGAAGGTCGAGTGTCTGGGGAGCTGCAATACGGCTCCGGTGGTTCAGATCAACGACGATTACTTCGAGAATTTAACACCGCAGAAGATCACGGAAATTGTCGCCGCGTTGAAGTCGGACACCGTTCCGCCGCATCTGTCGAACGGACCGTCGTTGGAAGGCGGACGGTGTTCCTACCGACCGATGATGGAAGCATTTCCGGAAGGGAAATAGGAATGGTAATCAACGTAAAAGTTCATTTCGATGGCACGTCGCTGATACTGGATGAACCGGCGCCGTTGCCGCGCGATAAGCCAATGAATGCGTCGATCGATGTGCCCATCAGACGATTTGGTCGACAATAGAAAGCGGGTGTGGGGGCAGTTCGCGGGAATGGGTTGGATCAGCGACGATTTTAATGATCCACTTCCAGACACGTTTTGGAATGGCGACGAATGAATGTTTTGCTCGATACCTGCGTTTTCTTCTGGCTATTCAAGGAGCCGGCTAATGTGTCACAGCGGGCGTGGGTGGTTTGCGATGATGCAAGCAACCAGATTTTTGTGAGCATCGCGAGTCTATGGGCGCAAGCAAAAGAATTGAACGCGGTTGTATTGACAAGCGATTCAAAAAAAGCGCAGTACTCTGTAAATGTAATTTGGTAAGTAAATAATAAGAACGGAAAACGACATTTCATGCTGATCAAAGACTTCAAACCGGTACTCTTCGATGGCGCCTATAAAAAGGGCGAATGGTCGTTGGAGCGGTACATTGAGAAGGGTGGGTACGAGTCCGCCAAGAAGGTGCTGGCGACGCCGCGCGATCCGGTGACGAACAACATTC
>JANXLS010000898.1 GCA_025355035.1 Planctomycetota bacterium
CCGCACGAATCTGTACAAGACGGGCAAGGAAGAAGATCTCAAGAAGGCCATCGACTCCTTTCAACAGTTAAACCTCGATGCGCTGGTTGCCATCGGCGGCGACGACACGCTCGAAATCGCACATTATCTGAATCGCGATCACAAGCTCAACATCGTTGGCGTTCCGAAGACAATCGACAACGACGTCGAAGGCACGGACTTCACGTTCGGATTCTGGTCCAGCGTTGAACAGGCCACGAAGGCCATCGACGATCTGCGTGTCACGACGGCCAGCCATCACCGCGTCATGGTGATTGAATGCATGGGCCGCCACGCGGGATGGATAACCGCGTACACGGGTTTGGCCAGCGAAGCGGATTACATTGCCGTTCCGGAAAAGCCGGTGCACATCGACGTCATTGCCGCTGAAGTGAAGAACTGCCGCGCTCAGGGCAAACTGCACAGCATCGTCGTCGTCGCCGAAGGAGCGTCCATTCAAGGCATCGATTTGAAGCCGCGTTTGAAGAAAAACGAAGCGGGCGAATGGGTCATGTCGAACACGATCGAACGCGACGGTTTCAACAATCCCGTGTTGCGTCCGGGCGAAGTCTGCGACGCGGTGGCTGATGCCATCGAAAAGAAGACGGGCCTCGAAACGCGCGCAATTGCGCTGGGCCATTTGCAGCGCGGCGGATCGCCGTGCGCGTACGACCGCGTTCTCGGAACACGCTACGGTGTCAAAGCCGCCGAAGCGGTCATCGCCAAAAACTACGGCCACATGGTCGTATTGAACGGTTTGGAAGTCTCGACCGTCCCGATGACCGGCAAGGTCCGCGACAACCAGAACGTCAAGAAGGTGTACAAGCTTCTGCCAAAGTCGTTCCTTGAATTGGCCGAAGTGTTCTACGAATAAAAATTATGGATCAAGCGGGGCGGGTGATAAGCCCGCCCTGCTTTATTTCAAATTGTCGGAAAGATTAAAGCCAAGAATTACGTGCGCCTCCCCGATAGTCCGGAGCCTCCATGAAGTCCATTTTATCCCTCACCGTCTTACTATCGTTCGTCTCGCTTTTCGCTGAAGACAAACTTGCCGACGACATCGCGCTGTTTAAGAAAGACGCGCGGATCCTCTTTCAGGGCGATTCCATCACCGATGGCAACCGTGGCCGCGGCGCAGATCCCAACCACATTCTTGGACACGGTTACCAGTTCATCGTCTCGGCGAAATACGGCGCGCTGCTCGCTGATCGCAACCTGACGTTCATCAACAAAGGCGTCAGCGGCAACACCGTTCTCGATCTCGAAAAACGCTGGCTGAAAGACGCGCTCGAACTCAAGCCTGACGTGTTGAGCATTCTGATCGGCGTGAACGACCTCAGCCACAACATCCCGCTGGACCAATATGAACAGGTCTACGACAAATTGTTGTCCGATACAAAAGCAGCGCTTCCGGACGTGAAACTCATTTTATGCGAACCCTTCGGATTGCCGGTGGGAAACAGGAAACAGAATTGGGAAGCGTGGAACGACGGCTTGAAAAAGCGCCAGGCGGTCGTCGCGAAACTCGCCGACAAGCATCATGCGGCGCTCGTTCATTTTCAAAAAGTCTTCGACGACGCCTGCCAGAAAGCCCCCGCCGAACATTGGATTTGGGATGGCGTTCACCCAACGTACTCCGGTCATCAGATCATGGCCGACGAGTGGGTGAAAACAGTCAAAGCCTTCTCGCAAAAGTAAACGGAGCTACCCATTACGGCGCCTTCACATCCACATTCCTCTTCTTCAGCGCTTCCACCAACGCCTCGCGATTCGAATTCGCGTTTTATAATTGAGTATTCGTATTCCTTTCCGGAAGTATCGAAAAAACGGCACATGTTACTGCTGACGCCGAAGCTCTTAATTGTGATTTCCGACAAGCGGAATACAATCGTGCTCGATAGATGGTTGTCGCACCATTCCCAAAGGGCGATGGCATGAAACGCATCTTGCTGGTCGATGATCACGAAATCGTCCGGCGCGGATTGAAGCAACTGTTGAAAGAAGAATACCCTCTGGCTCAATTCGACGAAGCCGTGAGCGTGCCGCTTTTTCGTGCCATGGCCATAAAAAGCGAATGGGATCTTGTACTGCTGGACATCAATCTGCCCGGCGGCAGCGGATTGGAATTGTTGACGGAGATCAAGCGCCAGAATCTAAAAACCGCCGTGCTCATGCTGAGTTCCTACCCCGAAGAAGAATTCGCAGTCCGGGCGCTCAAACTCGGAGCCGACGGCTACCTGACGAAAGCCAGCGTGGCTGAAGAGATGCTCCTCGCCGTCAGAAAAGTGCTCGCCGGAGGTAAATATGTCAGCGCTGCACTGGTCGAAAAGTTGGCGATCGCATTGGGCCGCCCTCTGGAACAACTCCCGCATGACACGCTTTCGCCGCGCGAGTTGGAAGTTCTCCGTCAGGTCGCTCTGGGAAAAACAATCAAAGACATTGCGACCGGACTATTGATCAGCGAAAAAACCGTTGCGACCTATCGCAGCCGAATTTCTGAAAAACTCCATCTTTCGACGAACGTTGAATTGGCGCGTTATGCACTGCAACATCATTTGGTTGATTAGTGACCCGCGCGTTGCCAAAGAGACAGTGAGCGAAGCACGGACTGAGTACGGCCCGCCGCACACTGAAAATTACTTCATCATCTCAACAATTATCGGTTTCACGGTTGTGGCCCAGGCTTCGTAGCCTTTCGTTTTTAAATGCACGCAATCAGGCTGGAAGAGGTCTTTTTCGAGATCGATGCTGCCGTTGGGCTCAATGAATTTTGCGCTGATGTCCAGGAAGCGAACGGATGTGCCCTCGGCGAGTTTCGACGTGATCGCGTTGATCTGTTTGATTTTTCCGCGGATGGGATCGGTGCTGCTTTTTTGCGAGGGGATGAGTCCCAGCACGAGTACGTTTGTCTTGGGCAATTTCGCGCGGATGGCTTCGACAATTTTTTTCGTGCCTTCAGCGATCTTCTCCGGGGCGTCGTGGGTCCACAGATTGTTGCTGCCGATTTGCAACACCAAGACTTTTGGGGTCAGGCCGTCGAGTTCGCCGTTGGCGATGCGCCACAGGACTTGTTGGGTGCGGTCGCCTCCGATGCTGAAATTGGCGGATTTGTAGGAATCGAAATTCGTCTTCCACAGATCCTTTTGCGCGACGTCGCCCCAGCCTTGCAGGAGGGAATCGCCGAGGAAAAGCAGATCGATGGAGCCTTGTTTGGCGCGTTCCAGAAAGAGCTTGTGGAAGTCGTTCCAGGCACGAGGAACTGTGTCGAAATAACCGCGCTCAGCAACGGTGGGATCCTGATCTTTGGGCGGCGGAACGATTGGATCTTCAGCGGTGAATAGGAACGTTGAAGCCAGCATAAGGGCGAGGGGCATAAGGTTGCGTGGGGTCACGTCGAGAACCTTTCAGTCTGGTTGAACTCGTTTTTCATTTTCGGACTGCGATCATCGTAGTAGATTTAAGTTTTCCCCGCAATGCGCGGGACGCGAGATCGAAATTATGGCCAGTCACGAATTGGTTTATGTCTGTGAAATTTGTCAGACGATTTTGGACGCGCATCACTGCAAGGCGATCTGCCCCAACTGCGGCCGGATGCTGGATTGCAGCGATTTGCCGGGCATGTCGGCGAACGCTTTCTTTGAAGATGACGAGCGCGGCAGGCTTGTTCTGCGCAACGGCAGCGATCCGCGCGATTGGCTGCCATGGGCGGCGGATGATCCGATTCCCGGCTCCAAGCGCGACGCGGATTCGGTCAACGATATGCCTTAGAATTGGTTTCAGGTTCAGGTTGAAAAAGGAGCGTCGATTTCCCGAGCTTCTTTCGTATAATGGCGCGCGGATGACGGTCAACGATTAGACACGAGCAATTGGAGAGTACCTGTGCCATTTAATTATTCGGAAGCGATGCAGCAGGTTAAGGAAATCGACGGACGACTGGTTCAGTTGCGGGGGTCTCTTTGACGTCCCTGCGCGTGAGAAACGGCAGCGGGAAATTGAAGGGTTGATGGAAGGCTCTGACTTTTGGAACGACAACCAGAAGGCTCAGACGCTGATCAGCGAACTGAAACAGATCAAGGCGTTGATCGGCGAATTACCGGGATACGAGCAACAGGCGAAGGATCTGATTGAATTGCTTTCGATGGCGGAAGGCGATTCGGACGAAGGTTCGGCGGAGCAGGTTGCGGCGGAAGGTCGCGCGCTGGCAGCGACCGTCAAGAACTACGAGTTGAAATGTCAGCTTACGGGCAAGAACGATCATCGCAACGCGTTCATTTCGTTTCAGGCCGGCAACGGCGGGACGGATGCGCGCGATTGGTGTGACATGCTGATGCGCATGTACGTGCGGTGGGCGGAGCGCAAGGGCTACAAGGTCCATTTCTTCGACGTGGATTTCAATGAAGCAGCGGGGATCAATTCGGCGATTTTGAAGATCGACGGGCCGTATGTGTTCGGGTATCTGAAGGGCGAAATTGGTGTGCATCGACTGGTGCGTATTTCGCCGTTCAATTCGGAAGGCAAGCGGCAAACGAGTTTCGCGGCCGTGGACGTCACACCGGAGTTTGAGCCCGGCGACAGCGAAATTGTGATTCCGGATGCGGACATTGAACGCAGCACGTGCCGTTCAGGCGGCGCAGGCGGCCAACACGTCAACAAGACGGAATCGGTTGTGTTGTTGAAGCATCTTCCGACGGGCATTACGGTGCGATGCCAGATCGAACGCAGCCAGGTGCGGAACGGGCAGCTCGCGATGGAAATGCTGAAAGCGAAATTGGCACGGATGCGGGATCTGGAACGCGACGCGGAGACGAAGCAGAATTACAACGAAAAGATGGAGATTAATTTTGGCAGCCAGATCCGTTCGTACACGTTGAACCCTTACACGATGGTGAACGATCACCGCACGGAGACGAAGGAGACGAACGCGGCGAACGTGTTGGACGGCGATCTGGACCCGTTTATCGACGCATACTTGAACTGGAAGATGGCACAGGATCGGAAGAAGGGGAAGTAGCGGGAATTGGCAGCCGATTTGAAAGCAATACCAGAGCTCAATCCCGACGACTACGTGGAACCCGTGAAAACCGCTCTAAGCCCCGACAAAGTATTCGGCATTTTTATTTCGATTGTGTTGAAACGCATTTCATCGTTTCGGTCCTTTTCGCTTTTTTTCTGTGCTGTTTTTTTGAGACATACACGTATACTTAATGGGCATTCACTAACAAACTATCGAGACGCCCTGCAGCGCAAGTGCGCACACAGAGGCAGAGGGCATTATGGCAGACGAAAAGCGAGGCAGTGCACGAATGGGACCGGCGACAGGCAATCGAGCCAGCAATCGGGGCGTTGCGCCTGCGGGACAAGCAGCGGGTTCGGGCGTTCGCCGGGCAGCACCGGTTGTCGAAGCTGCACCGCCGCCGCCGCCCCCACCTCCAACACGTTCGTCGAACGTTCAGCGTCGCCCGGCTGGCGCTCCGGTGATGAAGAAAAAGCAGAAGCTTCCGATGAAAGAAATTTTGATCGCGGCGGGGGCGTTGGCGGCGATTCTGGTGATTGCGCTTGTGATTGGTTATTTCAAGAAATCAACAGTCAGCGAACTCGAGGGAAAGAATCGTGCGCAAGTCGAAATTCTCGAACGCAACGTCAAGCTGGCGACCGATGAATTGAAGAAAGCTGTTGGACTCGGCACATTGTATTGCGTTGGGAAAGAAACCGGAGAGCTGAAGGACACGTCGGCGAAACTGCTCGCGCCGTTCAAGAGTAATCCGAAAATCTACAACATATTCTATGGTCGCGATTTTAAAGATAAAAAGCAGGCGGAAAAGCACGAACAGATCGCATTGAACGACGATCAGGAACATCGAACGCTGGATGAACTGAACAAAGCGATCCCAGAAGACCTGAACAAAGCGATTCAGGAAGATAAAGATCTGAAAGACGCGACAGTCAAGTATGCAATGGCGCATGAAGGGGACAAGAAAATCGCGGTGATTATTGCAAAGAAAATTGTGCGATCAGCGAAGGAAGACAATGTCAATTCGGGCGGCCAGATTACGGTGATCGTGCGCGCAGAGGAGGACGACTTCTTCAAGAAAGCGATGTCGAAAACGTTTGATGCACCGGTAAAAGCACCCGAGACGAAACCTGCTGCGACGGACGCGAAGAAGTAACGGACGCTCAATTCGCAAATCCAGCGAAGGTTGGCATAAAATATGCACAAAGCGGAATGGAAAGGGTCGATAGACCGAATTTCCATTCCGCTTTTTCATTTTTGAGCATGCGTATCCAAATTGAGGGAAAAACATGACGGCTCCAGGTAACTACACTTCGCTTCCTGAGCTCGAAGCGATCGGCATCACGCATCCGCGAACAGTTTCGTACCATCTTCCGACTTCGGTGTTGTGCGAGGAGGCCGTTAAGCGCGGCGAAGCACAGATCGCGTATCGCGGGCCGCTCGTAATCAACACCGGTAAATTCACCGGCCGCGCGGTGCAGGATCGGTACATCGTTGACGAACCAGCGAGCACGAATCATGTTGGCTGGGGCAAGGTCAACCGGCCGATCAGCGAAGCGGCATTTGAGACGCTGTTCGCGCGTATGACAGCGTATTTCCAGCACAAGGATATTTTTGTTCAGGACGCGTTCGCGGGGGCCGATCCGGCGCATCGCGTGCCGTTGCGCGTCATCACGGAATCGGCGCTGCACGCGTCGTTCGCGCGGACGATGTTTGTGCGCCCCGACGACCACGATTTTTCAAATCATGCTCCCGAAATCACGATGCTTCACGCGCCGAATTTTCATGCCGTGCCGCACTTGGATCACACGCGGACGGACACCTTCATCGTGCTGCATTTGACGAAGAAGATCGTCTTGATCGGGGGAACGGGTTACGCGGGTGAGATCAAAAAGTCAGTTTTCTCGCTGATGAATTATCTGATGCCGCTGAAGGGCGTGATGCCGATGCATTGTTCGGCGAATATCGGGCCGGTCAACGCGGACGGTTCGGGCAGGGACACGGCGGTGTTCTTCGGATTGAGCGGGACGGGAAAGACGACGCTCTCGGCGAATCCCGAACGGCAGTTGATCGGCGACGATGAACACGGCTGGAGCGACACGGGCGTCTTCAATTTCGAGGGCGGCTGCTACGCGAAAGTGATCCGTCTCGACCCGCAGCAAGAGCCGGAGATTTTTGCGCGGACGCAGGCGTTCGGGACGATTCTCGAAAACGTCGTCGTCGATCCGAACACGCGGCGGCTGGACCTCAACGATGCGAAGATTACCGAGAACACGCGCGCGGCGTATCCGCTGGCGCTGATTTCGTATGCGGCGCATCCGTCGCTGGGAGGTCACGCGAAGAACGTGGTCTTCTTGGCGTGCGACGCGTTCGGCGTGATGCCGCCGATTGCGCGGCTGACGCCCGAGCAGGCGATGTACCATTTTATCTCGGGCTATTCAGCGAAAGTCGCGGGGACTGAGGCGGGGATGGGCAAGGATCCGGAGGCAACGTTCAGCGCGTGTTTCGGCGCGCCGTTCATGGTCCATCCGCCGGGCGTTTACGCCTCGCTGCTCGGAAAAAAAATCGCGGAGAACAAAGCGTCGTGCTGGCTGGTCAACACAGGATGGACGGGCGGACCGTTCGGCGTCGGCAAGCGCATGAGCATCACGCACACGCGTGCGGTTTTGCGAGCGGCGTTGAGCGGCGCGTTGGACAAAGTTGAGACGGTGCGCGAGCCGGTCTTTGGCTTGGAAATTCCACTGGTGTGCCCGGGCGTTCCCGCAAGCGTTTTGATTCCGCGCGATACGTGGGCGGACAAGGCTGCGTACGATGCAAAGGCGCGCGAATTGGCCGGACGATTTGTCAAAAATTTTGCGGACGTCGGCAAGGGAGCAGCGAAGGAAATCGAAGCGGCTGGGCCGAAGGTGTGATGATGCGGCGTCGATTCGATGCGCGCGCTTCTATTTTCGCCGCACGCATCGAAATCCGATGGCGTCAAGTTTGAAACAGGCGTCTTGGAATCCGGGATCGTCGCCGGCGCGAGACGACGAGCGGAGTTTGTCTTCCGATGAATCCCACGCTCCGCCGCGCAGAACGATTTTCGTGTTCTGTCCCGCTGAAGGACCGTGCGGATTTCTCGCGGGGCTGGTCGCGTAGTAGTTGGCGTCGTAGTAATCGTTGCACCA
>JANXLS010000903.1 GCA_025355035.1 Planctomycetota bacterium
AGTGATTGAAGCGTATTTGGGACGCTAGAGCGTTTTTCAAATTGATGGAGACAAAGATGCGCAGCCCGCCGCAAGCAGATTTGTCTTCAGACATTTGAAAACCGCTCTAGACGTGGAGTCGAAATCTGTTCGACTCCATCAGGACAGTTTTGGCGTGACAGTTTGGAAAACAAACTATGTTATTGAGCATCACCAATCTTGATTTTGCGTACGGCGAAGCGCAGATTCTGTACAACGTCACGCTCGATGTTGAACTTGGCAAAGTGACCTGCCTGATGGGCCGCAACGGCGTGGGCAAGACGACGCTGTTGCGCAACATTATGGGGACATTGAAATCGAATGCGGGCCGGATGCTTTTCGCCGGGCAGGACATCATCAAAAAGCCGCCGCATGAACGCGCGAAACTGGGAATCAGTCTGGTGCCTCAGGGCCGCGATATTTTTCCGAAACTGACGGTCGAAGAAAATTTACGCATCGGTCTCGAAGCACGCTCCGACGGCATTACAAAAATTCCGCCCGAGATCTTCGAACTCTTCCCTGTGCTTCATGACATGCGCAGACGCATGGGCGGCGATTTGTCCGGCGGTCAGCAACAGCAACTTGCGATCGGCAGGGCGCTCGCGGGAAATCCGGGATTGCTTCTCCTCGATGAACCGACCGAAGGCATTCAGCCGTCGATCATCAAGCAGATTGGCGTGGTGCTGCGAAAGTTGAGCCAACGCGGCGACATGGCCATCGTGCTCGTCGAACAGTACCTGGATTTCGTCAAGGAATTCGGCGACTCATTCCACATCATGAACCGCGGACGTTTCGTTCACTCCGGAACAATCGACGCGCTGTCGGACAACGTGGTGAAGGAGCACTTGAGCGTGTAAGTTGCCTGCGTATCGACGGGGTACGTCCAATGCTGCGTGAATGAGGCAGAAAATTGTGGTGCAGGCGGGACGCCCAATACTGCGTGAATAAGGAAAAATTGAAAACAGAAAACCTCCTCATTGGACGATTCAGAGTTTGCGAAACAAGAATCGTTTATCCACTGAGGAGGCTTTTCAATGACTATTATCGTCCAGGACCGGCAGCGAACAAAAGAGAAAATTTTGGATGCGGCGTTGAATCCGGTCCGGTTGCTCTTGCCCACGGCGCTGATCGAACAATGGTGCCGGGAAGCGGACTATAAATGGCGGGAGCGTGTGCTGGGACCCGTGGTCACGGTGCTGGCTTGCATTTGGAAGCATTTGCAGCCTAAAGTCGTTTCGGCTCGTGACGTGGAAGATGGTTTTGCCGAACTGGCCCGCGATGGCCGTGACAAAACCCGCTCCGGCAGCGACTTTTGCCAGGCGCGCGGCCGTTTGCCTGTGGCCGTGTTTCAGAAGGCGCTCCAACATGTCGGCGGCGTGGCTTCGCAATCGGCAGGCATGCTGTTTCATCAGCTGCGCGTTTGGCTGGTCGATGGCACGACATTGCGCACGGCCAACACCGCGGCGCTGGAGGCTCATTTCGGACGCGCGAGCAATGGCAAGCGCGCGAGCCGAAGTCCGGTTGCGCGGGTGCTGGTGTTGATTTGTGCAGGAAGCAGCGCCGTGCTGAACGTTTTGACTGGATCGTATGTGACGTCGGAGATGGCGCTGTTCATTCGAATGTTAGACACAATGCCAAGGGGAGGCTTGGTGGTGGCCGACCGCGCATACGGTTCCTTTTTGCTGTGCCATCTGGTCCCGTTTCACGGCTCGCATCTACTGGCACGGTTGCGAGCCGAGCGTCCGAACGCGAAACGCAAACGTCTGGGCTATCGAGATCATCTGGAAGAGTGGAAGCGCCCGAGGCGCGAGCATTCGGCGTTTCCGGAATTGTTGATAACGTATCCGGAGGCCATTTGGGTGCGCGTCATTGAACGGCAGATCGTGCGGCGGGGCTATAAGACATGGACATTGCGGATCGTGACGACATTGCTCGACCCCAAGATGTATCCCGCGAGTGAACTGGCGGAACTGTATTTTCGGCGCTGGCACATTGAGACGGCGTTGCGCACACTCAAAACGCAATACCAGATGGCGCAGTTGAAAGGCAAGACGCCGGACATCGTGGAAAAAGAAATTTTGGCAACCCTGTTGGCCTTCAATTGCGTGGCCGCGCTGATGGGCGAAAGCGGTGAAGCGCCCGAACTGATCAGCCCGGTTCGAGCGAGAAACATCATCATGCGCTACGCGGGATACATGGCGTTTCTGGCGACATGCCGTCTGAAAGAATTTTACAACGAGATGCTGGGAATGATCGCGAAAGCGTTGCAATTGCCGCAGGAACGGGAGTCCGAACCGCGCGCCGTGATCCAACGTCCCAGCACCTTTCTCGTGCTCATGACGACACGCAACCAGTGGAAGGCGAAAAATCGTGCGGCCTAATTCACGCAGTATTGGGCGTCCCGCCTGCACCACAATTTTTATTCAAACAGGAATTCGTGCTGCCGGAGTAGATAGGTCACCACCGCACGCCATGCGCGCAACGTGTACTTCGGATCGGGGATATCGGCGCTTTGACGACAGGAATAACAATCGCGCGGATCGAATTTTTTCTTCGCAGCATCGCTGACGATTCCTGCGAAAAGCTTGAACGTCCGCTCGACTTCTGATGATGTCACCGTTTCGCTTCGTCCCAGCACAACCTGATGCAGATGAACGATTGCGCGTTTAATTTGGGCGTCCGCTTCAGGCGATGATCCCGGCACAACCGTCGGTTCGATCTCTGGAAACAAGTGCCGATCTGCCGGTTTGCGGCTAAAGTCGAGCGCGGTTTGTTTGCAGGCGATGTCGTTTGAAAAAATGCGCTGCAACGCACCCATCGCTCCGCTCGGATCGGCCGCGCGTTCCGTCACTTCCTTCGAATCGATCCCGCCGTAAAGCATCGCGAGTTGGTCATTCAATTTTCCCCAGCGCTGACCGAAAACTGCAGCGACCTTGCGCTCGATCTGTTCCGGAGCGAGCATCCGGATCAGGCCGACATCGTCCAATTCCGCGCGGCGACGAGCATCCGCAGTGACGTGCGCGAAACCATCGATGCGATAGAAATTGCTGATGATCCAATCCTTGAAAACACTTTTCAGATTAAATCCGTTTTGCGCAAATCGCGCAGCAATCGCTTCAGTCTGCTTGCGTTGTTCTTGGTATGCACGGCGCTTGGCGCTGAACATCGGATCGTCCAAATCCTTCGGCGCCTGGAGCACTTTGCGCCCGGTCAGGATGTAATACACATGCTCGACCATCGCGACGGCGAAGCGCGGATCTTTTGCGGTCCGTTCGCCGAGCCATTGCAACGCCCGCCAGCGTTCCGCTGGCGGCAGGTTTTCGCCTTCATAGCCGGCGGGGAACATGTCCGTGAACCATCCGCCTTTGCGCTTGCCGTACACGCCTTCGAATTTCCAAAAATCCTGATACAGCCCCGCGATGGGATCGATTGTTTTATGGCAGACGACGCACTCCGACGCTTCCATCGTCGGCACTTTGTACTTTGCCGTCACAGCAGCGGCATCCGTCACACGCGCGGCGAGTTCGAGCACGTCGATTCCGAGAAAATTTAGGAAGTACATGCGCGCGCGCAACCGGTTTCGATTCGTCTCCGTCGTCGGATAGCGGCGCAGATATTGAAATGTCGTCAGCATTCCGGCGTGAGGAAATTGGCCTGTTGCCGAGTCCATGTCGTCGTGTTTGTCGCGGCTGATGAGCGCTTTTAATTTTACGGGAACGTATTCAAACGGGTCGTCGGGATTCTTGAATTTGGCTTGGACGTCCTCGTAAACTCCGTACCCGCGCGACGAATACGGCGAGACCATGACGTAGTCGGCGGTGACGATTTCGGTGAATGGGCGATCGTTGCGGACGATGTATTCGACGAGTTTCATCGGCTCGCCGAGAATCGATTTGCGATAGTCGTCAAAGAGTTTGTATCGTGCTTTCTGCCGCTCTTTTTCGTCAGTGATTTTGTTAAGATCGTGCTTCTCCGGCCAACCGCGCGTTTTGCTGAAATGCTCATATGCGAGCACTGTCTCCGCGTTATCCGTTACGCCCACCGTCAGAAAAATATCATTGAATCCCTCGCGCAACCGATCGTAAAACGCGTCTTCCTGCATCACGATGTCAAGCAACGCGGGCAAGGCTTTCACGCCACCTTTGGAAACGGTTTCGTTTTCGTCGTTTGTCGGCAACCGTCCGGCGAGCGAGAGCGTCACGCGCCGCAGCAAGCGCCGATCGTCGAGCATCGTTACGCCTTCAAAAAACGGCGGCGCATTCTTGTCCTCAACGAGTGCGACGGAGGGCTTCCAATCGCCTGAACTGTTTGCGCGTTTTACAAAATCGGCGAGCAACAGATAGCCTGCGGAAGCCGGTTTTAGTGCCTCTTTACCGCCGTGTTTGAGTTTGCCGACAACCTTCAACAACATCCGCGAATCTATGCCTTCCTTGGTCTTTGCAATCTTTATCAGCATCGCGCGATTGATGCGCATGTCGTCGGCTTGTGCGGTGCCCACACTACGCGACGGATCGCGGAGAATGAAATCACTCTCTTCCGCATCGCCCCCTATTTTGTGACATTTGAGACACGACAACGCTGCAACTTTCGACCACACTTCATCCGCCAGAGTGTCGTCGGTGACGGCCAGACAGGAGATCCCGCTATACGGTTTCGGTTCGGCTTTCGGTACGCCGGGGCCTTCGCTGCAAACAGTCGATCGCAGAAAAAGCGTTAACGTCAAGAGAGCGCCAAGCGCTTGCGACATGTTCATCGATGCCCCTGCCGGTCGGGTGTTAATGTGCATGACCTGTCCTAAAGAGGCATACACCGAAGCCGAGAAACAGAAAGGGCGGCTTTTCAGCCGCCTTTTCATTCAAAGCAACACATCGAGAACCCGCGTTACAGCCGCCTCAAGGGACCAGCGTCCCCTTCCCGGAAACATCCTGCTTCGCCGTATAGGAGAACTTCGGATTCAATATATAGGTCGTTCCATCGATCACGATGGTAACAGGGATTTGAAACGGTCCGTCGCTCATCACGGTTGCGTTCGAGAATCCGAATTTCGAAAAACTCGTAAACAAATCTTGACGGCTCAGCGAGAGCGATAGCGTTGCATTGGTGGTCGCGAAGACGCCTTTGAACATCTTTCCGGTTAGCTTGAATTGATCCGTGGTCGCGCCACCTTTTCCCGCCAAATTCAGCGTCGTGCTGCTCGAGTAGCCACCAATCGTGATGTTAACTGTTTTGCTCATAGGAGCGAAATTTGCCGGCAGGGTTATGGGTGCTGAGAAGCTGAACGAATCCACCGGGCTTTTTAAATTGAATTTCAGCGCGGCCTTCGAAATTGTGAGAAGCTGTGCGATCTGGACCGTTAACGTTGCCGATTGAGTGTTCGCGCCATCGCTCGCAGTTACCGTTACAGAATAGGTCCCACCGGCAACGAATGAATGCGTCACGCTTTCTCCTGCCGCCGTCGCAGTGCCGTCGCCAAAATCCCAATTAAACGTTACGGTTTTCTTCGTCGTCGAAGTGGCTGCGACTGTAAACGAAACCGTTTGTCCCGGCAGCGCGCTTGTCGGAAAAGCGCTCGGTCTTGAATTGAAGGTAATGGGCGAGGGGAGTGCGAGTTTGTTGATCAACTCCGCGATATTAGGCGTTCCAATACCTGTGCAAAGATCATAGCCCGGGCCGGCATTCCACTGCCCATTCGGGCCGTTGTTTCCCTGCGTAATGTCGTTGAAGGCCGACGTTCCCAGCAGTGGATAAATTTTCGGTCCCATCAATCCCAGCGGCTGCATTCCGGCTTTCGCGCGCGCTTGATTAATGATTGCGCACAAACCCGCCCACGTCGGCGAACTCCAACTCGTGCCGCCGAATTGCGATGAGCTGCCGCCCTGAACGACAAGACAGCCGGTGTTCGGGTCGGCGGGGGCTGCCACATCGGGAACGAATTTAAAATTTCCAGAAGGCAACGATGAACCCGCTTGCCACGACGGACGACTGAAAATTGTGCCCACACCGCCACCCGTATCGGACCATGTCAATTCATTGGCGATGGATCCCGAACCGGTCAAGTTCAGTGTTGTACCGCCCACACTGATGACGTTGACGTCGTTGGCAGGAGACTCGACTTGAACGGTGCCGGTGTGCGCCTGGCCATTTCCGTTGGTCGCGGAGCCTTCGTCGCCGGCGGAACAAAACACCGTAATCCCGCCCATCGCCGCCATGGTCGCGAATAATTGCGAATCCGATTTCATGGTCGATACCGACGACGACAACTCAGCGCTTCCGTAGCTCAACGACACCTGATGCATTGTGGGTTGGGTCGGAATATCGTTGATGATGGCGTTGTATCCGGAATCGAGATTCGCATCGCTTAGACTCTTCGTTGCGTAGACGCGCACTCGCGCGCCTGATGCGATGCCGCTGGTCCATTCCGTATCCAACGATTCCTCGCCCGACGGCGCCGGCAACGTACCACTGACGGCTTGCACGAAATCGATGTTGTTCATCGACTGATTGACGCCCGCCTTTGTCCAGAACGACATCAGATCGGCGCTGTCCGGGAATGTGTCAATGACGACGGCAATTGTCTGCCCCGTACCGTCGAAACCGGTCTGGACACCGCCATACGCTTTTAGAATATCACCCGGCAAATAAGGTGGTGAATTCGCTGCACGCGATGCGATTTCTGCCAATGGCATTTTTCGCGAATGTTTGCGACGTTGCAGATGCGGCTGCAATCCGTGAATGCCCAAGACAACTCCCGACACTTCGGACGGAATGCTCGGCGCCGTTACCGCGGAATGGTGCGTTTTGCCATCGACGAGCATTTTTGTCAGTTGGACCTGAAACGCGTCGCGGACTTGTTTCTTCGTCCCGCTTACAAATAAACACAGTCGGCTGACGCTGGGTTGGATTTTCGCCAAGCCTTGTTTTTGCGCCCAGCCTTCCAAAGCAGCATAATCTTTTTCGAGCGGGAAATATTTTGCTTCCATTTCGGTCTGAGGAATCATCTCGCCGCTCGCAATGCGCGCCTGCAACTCCGGAAAATTGCGCATCGTCAGCGAAACCATGACGTCCATGGGCTCATTTAACTCCGCGTCAGTGAGGCTTGAGCGTCCTTGTGCGGTCGCCGGAGTTGCAACGATACTTTCGGGAAAGGTCGTTCGGTCTGCGGAATAACTTCGAGCCGCAACCACAAGCATCGCGAGCAGCAAAATACGACGGCCATCGAAACTCGGTCGTTTCATAAACTTCCTTTTTGAAATATGACGACAACGACATCGCCTGCTGTAGAAACGATCGCCTGTCATAGATATGACGCGCGAAAAATCGAATCATACGGAAAGAAAAGGACTTGGCGACTTTTTTTGCGTGAACAAGTGCGTGGGGAGTGCGTAGCGGGATAGGGCGCCTTGCGCCGTGATCGAAAACGACTAACTTTATCGTATCGTGCGCGCATTGCGCCGACGCGCGCGTCTTGGGTCGCGAAGGCCGAATCGACACTGGCATGCGGTTGCATCCGTTGCGTA
>JANXLS010000952.1 GCA_025355035.1 Planctomycetota bacterium
GGAAATCGACTTCGAAAAGGCGCGCGTGCGTCGTTGTGTGTGTGCCTTTTCCGGTCTGCGTCGAAACGGCTCCGGTGCGTACGGTTTCGACGTTCAACGACGAATCCAGTCCCAGCATCAAACTCGACTTGCCGACGCCGCTGTGCCCGGAGAGTACTGTTCGCTTTTCGGACATCCAGGCTTTTAACGCCGCGAGCCCTTCGGCCCCCAGTGTCGCGTCGATGTTGCTCGTCAGAAAAACGTGATGGCCCAGGCTGCGATACACATTCAACAATTCCGTGTCGCGCTCATTGATACCCATGTCAATCTTGTTGAGAATCAACGCGGCCGGAATGTTGCTCGATGCCGCGCAGACCAGGACGCGATCCACAAAGCCCGGGCGAAAATCCGGTTTGGCGGTTGATGCTACGATGGCCACTTGATCGATGTTTGCGGCCAGTGTTTGGAATGCTCGACCCGAAGGATGCAGCCGCCGAAATTCGCTCTTGCGCGGCTGAGCACGCAACAGGATTCCGTACGTTTCCGTCTGAAACAATTCACCGTCACCGGCCGGTTTTGGAATGACGAGATCAACGATGTCGCCCGGCGCAACGAGGCTCGATAACCCCAGATCAAAATGCTGCAAGGCCCCGCGCACAACCGTTCGAATAATGCGCGGGATCGACGCGGCATCGAGCATCGCGGGTTCATCGATTCGCGTCAGGAAATTCCCTTTGCGAACTTCGACAACCGTTCCCCGCGCGCGCGTTCCTTGCAGCGTCGTGCCGAATCCCGCGGCATCGCCGGTCTCTTCGATCCGGTTCTCGACGTCGGCCTTCTTCTCTTTCCGGCTCAAGTCGGCGAGATCGTCGTCCTGCAAACGTGAGAAGCCCTGATGCCGCACGGTATCCATCGTGCGATCCTTGCCGCTGGCAACTTTGCGCGGAGCACCCCGTCCTTCCTGATGCCGATGATGCGCCCCATGCCCGCGCGCATTGCCGCGAGCCTGCTTCGGTGTTTGTTCGCGGCCTCCGCCGCCTTTTCCGGGATTTGTGTTTCGACCAGCCATAGGTGATTTTTGATGTTAGAGAGAAGAGGGTGCGGGAATAATCAATACATTTCAATCATTTGTTCGTTCGGATCATCCGGATGTCCCGGAATCAATCGCTGCCGTTTGGGATCGACGACCAAGTCCAGTCCTTCAAGCGTAAGCGAGTCGTCATGTGCGTTCGTTCCTCCTTCCCGTTATTCTACTCGTCGCATCACCCCAACGCAAATTGCGCGGAATCGACGCTACTTGTTCGGTGAAATCTGCCCGTATCGATGCAGCGTCTCGGAGACGCTTTGCTCCCGCTGCCACCGCGTTAATTCGATTCCCTCATTTGCAAGAATCGGCCCATCGATCCAAGTCAATCCGGCCTCGTATACCGCAGCGAGTAATGCATCGCTCGGTGGATTTGCCGTGCGAAGAAACTCGGCACGCGTTGCAAGTTCGGGCAACTGCTCGATGAGTTGAGTATCACTCGCTTCTTCAATTATACTGATATGGAGCGGCACGTGGAGCTGACGTTGAATGGCAAGCGCACGAACACGATTTTTATCGTCACCTTTTTGAAGACGCAAAATCACTCCGCGGCACGGGCAGGTCCGGAACACATTGGATTCACAACGCAAACCAGACGGATCGCTATCGGCCTTCGCCTTATGATCAACATGGACACGACTCGGACTGTCCTCCAACCGCGCAAACATCGCAACATAATTCGGCCCGCCCGCTTTTGCGCCGGGACCTATGCACGAACGCTTCCAACCGCCGAACGGTTGGCGCTGAACGATCGCTCCGGTGATTGGGCGATTGATGTACGCGTTACCGATTTGGACGCGTTTGCGCCATAATCCGACTTCATCGTCGTTGAGCGAATGAATGCCGCCGGTCAGTCCAAACGGCGTATCGTTTTGAATGCAAATCGCTTCCTCCAGATTCGTGGCGCGCATCACACCCAGCACCGGGCCAAAGCATTCGGTACGGTGAAACCAACTGCCACGCTTCACGCCAATTTTGATTCCGGGCGACCAAAGGCATGTATCGGCTTTCGAAACGCGCGGCTCAAGCAGCCAATGCTCGCCATCCTCTAGAGTCGTCAACGCGCGCTTCAAGGCTGGGCCAGGTTCGCGGATGAGCGGCGTGATGACGCTCGCAAAATGTGTCGATGGACCTACAGGCAAGCTGGCTGCAGCGTCACGCAGTTGCCGCATGAAGGCGGGATCATCATACACTTCCGCTTCGAGAATCGCGAGGCTTGCCGCGCTGCATTTTTGGCCGGCGTGGCCGAACGCCGATTTAACAATGTCCTTGATCGCCAGATCGCGGTCCGCTTGAGCCGTCACGACAATGGCGTTCTTACCGCTGGTTTCAGCAAAGAGTTTCAGCGACGGCCGCCAACTCAAAAACAGCCGCGCCGTCTCGTAGGCTCCAGTCAAAACGACCGCGGACACGCGCGGATCCGTAATCAACGATTTTCCAATTTCACCGTCGGCGCATGGAAAGAAATGCAAAACATCACGCGGAACTCCAGCCTCCCACAATTGCTTTGCTAGTCGCCACGCGATCGCGACGGTCTCCGGCGCGGGCTTCAGCACGACCGAGTTGCCAGCCATCAACGCGGCGAGCACACCACCGCACGGAATCGCGTACGGGAAATTCCAGGGCGGCGTGATTGCAACGACACCCAGTGGCGTCGCGCGTACATCCGGCGGCAATGAAAATAGCGCATAATAGCGCGCGAAATCGACCGCTTCGGAGACCTCAACATCCGCTTCCCACGCGGCTTTTTTTCCTTCGTGAACCAAGTCCGCAATCGTCTCGAATCGCTGCGCCTCCATCACTTCCGCGCATGCGCGCAGGATGTTTGCGCGATGTTCGAACGGCGTCGTGCCCCACTCCTTTTGAGCCGTCTGTGCCGCTGAAAGAACGGCATCAAGTTCACTTGGCATCGGCGGTTGCGGAGGTGCCCATTGACCGACACTTTCGTACAGTTTCGCGCGATGACTCGGCTGCGTCCAATCGGTATCCTGAGCATTACGAAACCGTCCGTCGTTGGGATGAATCGGACGCTCAGCGCGTCTCGATTTTTCCGAAACAGAATGCCGTGAATTCCATCCATCAATAAATCGCTTCTTCTGATTTTCCCATGCCTGACCCCCAACGGTGAGCCCAAAAAGATCGTGCAGAAAATTCTCAGGCACTGTGTTTTCGTCAAGACGCCGGACCAGATAAGCCATCGCGCTATTGAAATCTTTGCGTAGAACAATCGGCGAATAAACCAACAGTCCGCCCGCTTGAGCTTGGACGGCTCGGGCCTGATGATTGGCCATGCCTTCCAACATTTCCAACTCGACTCGCTCTCGAATTCCGTTCTCGTCGCGCAGAACAAGTGCGAGCGCCACGTCAAACAGATTGTGGCTCGCAACACCCAACATCACAGCGCGCGCGTTCTCCGGCTTGCAACCGAATTCCAACATGCGGCGATAATTCGCGTCCGTCTCACCCTTTGTCGGATAGGGTGCCGGATTCCAATCGTGCAGTTCCGCCTCGACCGCTTCCATGGCAAGGTTCGCACCTTTGACCAGTCGAATCTTGATCGGCGCGCCGCCGTTGCTGACGCGTTTTTTCGCCCACTCCGTAAGCTGTTGCTGAGCCGCCCAGG
>JANXLS010000961.1 GCA_025355035.1 Planctomycetota bacterium
ATAGGCTATTCCCGGGCGGTTGAAATGCCGGTGCTTTTATTGATGAAAAAGAGAAGAGGATTTGAGATGAAATTTTGGATGACATGGTTGCGCGTGATTGTGTTGGGAGCGATGGTCTCGGGGTGCGCGGAGTGCGCGACATTGACGCCGGCGGACGATGGGATTCATATTGAGGGGGGGAGTCTTGGGAATTTTACGCTCTCGTATCCCGTGCTCCAAAACGAGAATCCGAACCAGGAATTGAAGTGGGTTGAGAAGACAATTGCCCGTCCGAAGGCGACGTTGAAATATGCGAACGGTGCGCAGATTGAAATCGTGACGGCGGAGAATGGCGAAATTTCGCTGCGTTTTTCGAAGCTGCCAGCAAGCGTGAAGCGTTTCAAGATGGAGATGCTGATCGGATTTGATTTTTCTCAGGGCGGGAAGTGGGTCGTCGATGGGAAGGAGCAGACGTTTCCGGAAGTGAAACCGGCCAAGCCGCATTTGTTTCAGGGAAATGGAAAAAATTTCCAGATCGTCAACGTCGAGAATCGAAACGTCAGCATCACGCCGCCGGATTATTCGTTTATGCAATTGAGCGACAATCGTGAGTGGAACTGGAAGATTTTTGGTTGGTTTTTTATCGCTCCGATCGATGCAAATTCGTTGACGGCAAAAATGCGCGTCGTCGTCGGTGCTGCGGACGGTGGCGTGAAAAAGGTGGTGCTGGTTGATGAATTCGGGCAGGATTTTCAGAGCGATTATCCGGGCAAGGTTAAAAGATTGGAGGAACTGAAGGCGGACGTTGAGAACGAAAAGGCGTATTACGCGAAATTTAAATCGCAGACGTTGGACGCGTTCAGTGGGGTGCCGGGAAGTGGCGCGAAGTTGGCATTGAAGAAGACCGGTTATTTTCATGTCGAGCAAAAAGGTGAGCGATGGCATCTGGTCGATCCGGACGGTAATCAATTCTTTCACATGGGGCTGTGTTCGTTTGGGGCGGCGGAAGATTACACGTACATCAAGGGGCGGGCCTCGGCGTATGCGTGGCTGCCGCCGTTTGAAGGGGAATTCCATGCGGCGTATCATCCGGAGCCCTTCTGGAGCCACGATGCGTTTTCGTTTTATCTAGCCAACGTGATCCGCAAGTATGGGAGCGCGGACAAGGACGCAGTGGCGACGCGGATGATCGAACGTGTTCGCGCGCTGGGATTCAATTCGGGCGGGGCATTTTCCGGGATTCCCAAAGCGCCACGCGAAAAAGCACAGTTTCCGTACGTCGGCAGTTTGCCGATCGGGCCGTGGGGCGAGTTTAAGATTGAGATGATTCCGGGCATTCGCGAAACGTTTGATCCGTTCGATGAGACGAATCGAACGAACATCGAGAAGGCGTTTGCGAAAAACATTCCGGCGGCCGCGGACGATCCGTTGCTGATCGGATATTTTTTGACGAACGAACCGGCTCACGAAGATTTGATGCGCGTGATTCCGACGTTGAAAGCGAACATCGCCGCCAAAAGAAAATTGATTCAAATGTTGGATGAAAAATACAAGACGATTGCAGCGTTCAACACAGCGTGGGGATTGCAGGCGGCGTCATTTGACGCATTGAAAGATAGTGGGTTGGCGGTTACGACGCCGGCGGCGAAAGCGGACATGAAAGAGTACGAGGGGATTTTCTTTGAAGCCAGCCACAAACTGATTAATGACACGTTTCGGAAATACGATACGCATCACATGCTGCTCGGCGACCGGTGGCAACCGCAGACGGCGGACAACGAGCA
>JANXLS010000088.1 GCA_025355035.1 Planctomycetota bacterium
GGATCGTTGAAGGACTACAACAGAGCGATCATCGTCGGACCGACGCAGACGTTCGGAAAAGGCACTGTCCAGCGTGTGATTCCTCTTGCCGGAAACGGTCTGCCGGGCGAAATCAAAATCACGACGCACCAATACTTCTGCGCGGGCGGCGCATCGACTCAATTGAAGGGTGTCGAACCGGATGTCTTCATCCCCGGCTCAAAACTTGTCGATGAGCTCCTCGAAAAAGCGTCCGACAACCCGATTCCGTGGAACACGATTCCGACCAGTGTTGACATGACGAACAAGAACGTGATGCATTGGACGGAATGGAAGGCGAAGAACGTCGCGATGCTTCAGGAAAATTCGAAGAAGCGCATGGAAAAGAATCAGGAATACAAAGACTTTTTTGACGTCAAGAAGCGCAAAGTAAAGTATGAAGCTGAAAAAGCAGAACGCGATCAGATCGCCAAACTGCACCCCAACGATCCGCCGCCGATTGAAAAGAAGAAGGACGAAAAAGACCCTCAGGCCGACGAAGCCGTCCTGATCGCAGCCGACATGGCCGCGCTCTGGAACGGAGACAAAGCGGCAGCGAACAAGCCGCCGGCAGATGAAGCAAAGTAGCGAATGGGTTCAAGGATCAAATTGCAACGGTTCAAGGTTGGGAGTCAAATACTGGTTTTGACTTTTAGACCTTGAACCGTTTTTATGCTTTGATCGATCCGTCTAAAAATTCTTTCCCAAGGCTGCCGGTGCGTTTCCGGATTTAAATTTCCAGCACAGCGCCGCCAGTGCCAAAGCATACGGGAGAATCTCGACAAGCTGAACAATTGCGTTGCTCGAGGGAATAGCGTCGCGCAGATAAAAAGTGGCTCCGAACAGCAAACAGGCGATCGCCGTTCCGCGCGTTCCGTGTCGTCCGAGCACAACAGCGGCCAACGCGATGAACCCGCGGCCGCTCGTGCAATTCGATGCGTAACTGCTCGTCTGCGACACCGTTAAAAACGCTCCGCCCACGCCGCACAAGGCTCCCGACGCCAGACACGCTTTCAATCGCGCCAGTCGTACATTGATACCGGCCGCTTGCGCCGCCGCTGGATTTTCGCCGACCGCTCGAAGTTCAAGCCCGCGTTCGGTCATCTCAAAGTAACACCAGATCAGTGGAATCAACGCGAGCGCCGACCACGTCAGCACCGTTTGCATGCAAAACGCCGGACCGATGAACGGCACATCTTTCCACGATTCGAACAGTCCTTCCCAACGCGGAACGCTTAGTGTCTCGGTTGGATGCGCGGCGCTCAGCGCGTCATACGCGGTACTCGTCAGTCCCGCGGCGATCAAATTCATCGCCATTCCCGTGACGATCTGTTCGGCGCGAATCTTCAGTGTCATCGCGGCATATATTAGCATGAATGCGCAACCGGCGATCGCCCCGGCGATGGCTCCCAACACAGGCGATTGAAATACCCAACCCGCATAAAATCCGCTGAACGCACCACAGAGCATCACGCCTTCAATGCCAATGTTGATCATTCCCGCGCGCTCGATCACCAGTTCCCCCAGCCCGGCAAAGAGGAGCGGCGTTCCAATGCGCAAGCTGGCACCCAACGCATTCGCAACAAAACTCATCCGATGCTCCTTCCGTCCTGCCTTCGTCGCACGCCGGCATCGCGCGCCAAGATCGCCAGAATCATCAGCCCGTTGAGTATGTAAACGATCCAATGCGGAACGCCGGCTGCAGCTTCCATCGATGTCGAACCGATATCCATTGCTGCAAATACGAGCGCGACGGCAACGATCATCAACGGCTTCAATTCAGCCACGAGTGCCACCGAAACGGCCATGTAACCAAAGTCCGAATACGGGGGTTCGGTACCCAATTTTCCGACCGCCATAATTCCCAACGCACCGGCCAAACCCGCCAGTGCACCGCTCACGCCAAACACCTGCAACGACAACCGGTCGCACGGCACGCCACACGCTCGCGCCGTTCCGCGATTGAGCCCCATCGCACGCAACCGCATTCCGCCCGCTGTATAAAAAAGGAAGATGTGAGCTGCCAGAGCTGCCGGGACCGCGAGGAATACGCCCGAGTGAAAATCTGTTCCATGCCATCCAGCGAACTTCAACGCCGTAGAAAGTTCATTTTGTTGGAGATCCGTCTCTCGTCCCTGTAGCCATGAATGGCTGCTGACAAAATAACGAACCATTTGGAGCGCGACGAAATTCAACATCAGCGTCGAGACCACTTCCGAAACGCCGCGCCAGCGTTTCATTGCTCCCGCCAGAAGTGACCACAACGCGCCACCCATCGCACCGGCAATCAGCAGCGCCGTGATTCCCACCCACGCATGAGCCGCGAAAAACGCGCCCGGCGCACCAAGGGTTAACGCGACCGCAGCAGCAGCGCCCATTCGGGCCTGGCCCTCGGCTCCGATATTAATGAGCCCGGCGCGAAAGCTCAGTGCGATTCCGAGCGCGTACAAAAGCAGAATCGTCGCTCGTGCGACTGTTCCGCCCAGCCCGGCGCGCGAACCGACCGAACCCGAAAGGAACTCTGTAAACGCCTGCACCGGTTTCTGGCCGATTGCCAAAATCGCCAACGCGAAAACCGCCAGAGTTCCCAGTATCAGGAGGACTGGCCACACCAGCAGTTGCCATACGCGCGCGTCCGGTTTTGCTTCCATACGTGAAACCTCGACAACCGTTGAAAGAATTCAATGAGCCTGTGATCGTGTGTTGAATTCAGTTCGGAAGTATTCACAACTCTACTTGAAACACGTTTGGTTTGCGCGAAAGTTGTATGCGAGTTTACGCCACACTTCATCCATCGCCATGCAGCCGCGAGGACCTGCCGTGAGTGACGCTACCCATCCGCCTGTGGATCTCGTGACGATCAACATCGGCAACACCCACACGTCGGCGACGGCATGGACCTTTGCGAATGATCTTGCGGAGACCATCGAGTGGCCGAGCAATTTTCGTTCGATGACAGCCGTCGCGACATTTGCCGCCATTGCGCCCAAGATTGTAGTTGCGAGTGTCGTGAAACAATGCTCAAACAAGCTCATCAACGACCTCGCGACGCTAGGCATGAAGCCGCAGTTTTTCCGGATCGACATCGTTCCGAAAATTGAAGTTCTCCCCGTTCCCGCCGAACGCGTGGGCGACGACCGTATCGCTGCGGCGCTGGGCGCGTTGGACCTCGACGATGCGTGTCCGTGGATTGTTATCGATGCTGGAACCGCTGTCACGTGCAATGCCGTCATTCCCGCCAAACCCGGCAATCAGCCACAGTTCGTTGGCGGAGTTATTTTTCCCGGAGCGGCGCTTTGCCTGAAATCGCTGCACCAGGGTACCGCGCAGTTGCCGGAATTGAAGAGTTCGTCGTTCGACAAAAGCGGTTTCGACTTCATCGGACGCAGCACGGAACAAGCGATGCTTTTCGGCGTCTTGGCGCAGCAGACCGCCGCGATTCTTTCGATCATTGAAGGTCAGCGTGCCATGTTGGGAGCGAATGCGCGCGTTGCTATTACGGGGGGTGGGGCCGGATTTTTGATCGAAGCGTTGCGCCGCTCGGGCGGGACAAAATTCGACATTGTCTATCAACCCACGCTCATCCATCGCGGATTGCAAGCGGCCTGGAAGGCATCCAAATAAATCGTGACTATCCAACGTAAACCCGCAGCAGCATCCGCGCCGCCCCCGGCACTTTTCGTTCGCGTCAGTTCGCCAGGAACGGGTGGAATTGCCACGTACGTTCTCGATGGCTGGGGTCTGGCGTCGAAATTGCAACCGATTCTGGAAGCCAAACGCGAGTTGCGATTGTGTGACAGCGGTGATTTGATCTTTGGTAAATTGTTCGCGCGCGATCGAAGCGTCATCGACGAAGCGGTTCTCTCGTTTCTCGAGTCGAACGAAACGGCGACGGGCTTTGAGCAAGTTGAATTGTCGTGCCACGGAGGAGCAGGTTCTTCGCTTGCTGTTGAAGATGTGCTTGTAGCAGCCGGTTTCGAACGCGGTTCCGGCGCAGATCTTTTGGCGCGTGCGCATTCCAACAACAAACTTTCGCTCGTCGACGTTGAAGCTCAGTTGATGATGGGCCGCGTGACAACCGCTCGACAGAGTCAATTTGTGTTGGGTGCCGCAACGTTTCGAAAACGCTGGGAGCGGATTGGTTTTGACGCCGCTATGGCGCTCCGCACGAGCGACGCTTCATGGCGCGAGAAAACGCTCATTGAATCCCGCGATGCCGTAAAAGCCGCGTCGGGCGCGATGGCGTCGCTCGGGCAGCACGATGTTGTGATCGCCGGGCCGGTGAACGCCGGCAAATCGACGCTCGCGAATCAACTTCTCCGCGCGAACAAGAACATCGTCAGCGGCGTCCCCGGTACCACGCGCGATCGCCTCGAAACGCGCGTCGCCATCAACGGCCTGAGTGTGATGCTCTCCGATACTGCGGGCCTGCGCGAAACAGATGGCACCGTTGAGCGCGAAGGTCAGCGCCGAGCGCGCGCCGCACTCGAAACTGCGGCGTTGCGCGTGATCGTTCTCGATGGATCGAAAGTACCCGCAGAATCCGATCTCTCTTTAATCGCTGCTTGCAAGGCTCTTGGCCCGTCTATTTTGGTTTTGAATAAAGAAGACCTCGGCATCGATGAAACGGCGGAAGGCCTTGGCTTCCTTGTCGGCGTTGAGCCTATTGTACTGAGTGCCAAAGGAGGAGCAGGCATCGAAAGCCTTGAGTCTGCGATTGAAAATGCGCTTTTGAACGGTGCTACTCCCGCGCCCGGCGATCCGTTTACACAGCGCCAAGTCAACGTGCTGAACGACATCAAGAGCTGCATCGAAAATGGTTGGGAAGACACGATGGTGATCCGCTTGATTTCAAAACTCGTCGGAACGCGCTTTCAGCCGGAGCAGTTGAAGATCGTTTTGAGTGTGTGAATGGCATCAAAAAATCGAATTTGTATTTTGAATTTTCGAATCTTCCTTCATTATTCCACTCTCGACTCACAGTTATCAAACGCAATCGCGGGCGGAAAGCCTGCGACGGGAATTCAAGGACGGTCGTTGTTTCATGAATGATTTGAAAGCGCCAGAAGATTTCGCGAGCTGGAACGAGCAGATGATCCAGCGGCACGATCCGGAGATTTTTTACAGCCACCCGTTCGGGGCCGTCCGATGGGTCGAATCGTTGCGTGTCCGCGCCATGTTGCGCGG
>JANXLS010000977.1 GCA_025355035.1 Planctomycetota bacterium
CTGCGTTGATGTCGCCGGCGTGAAATACCCCGCCAGTTTCGCGGGCCACGACATTCTACCGATGGAAGGCCGAAGCCTGATGCCGGCGCTGCTGAACCAGCCGACTGAACCGCGGACGCTGATCTTCGAGCACGAGCACAACGCCGCGATCCGGCAAGGTGATTGGAAGCTGGTCGGCAAAGATGTGCTCGCCCGCGATGGCGTGCGGCAGGATGGTCACTGGGGCCTGTACAATCTGGCCAACGACCCATCCGAGCAACACGATCTATCCGCGGATCATCCCGAGCTTGTCGAAAAACTTTCGAAAACTTTTCTCGACGAAGCGCATCGAACATTCGCTCTGCCGATGCCGTGAGCGGTTCGTTGACTCCACGAAAAAGTGCGGACCGGAAATAGTCCGCATAATGCCGTTTGGGTCCCATCCGAGGCGGGATGGATTAACCCCACTCCGCGCACGCGATAGGGTCGCGCGCGCGGGAAACCAAAATCACAGCGTGCAAATCAAAACAGGGCTTTCGCACTCGATACTCATCACGGTCGCTCTTTCGATCCCTGCCCGGTAATTTCCGTCAGGTTCGCGCTGTAGAATGCGTAAGAGCCCTTGTATAGGCTCAGACCGAGTAATTCTTTTCGGCGAATCCGCCAATCGTTGCGCATGGTCAATTTTTCGAAGGGAACTTTGGTTTCGGACAATTGTTGCCCATCCAATATCGCAGTCACGCGGTCGTTCCGGACCTTGATGACAAGGGTTTATCGTTTTCCATCTACAATAACTTTGCCTCGAAAACCGGGATCGTTCTGATTGAAGTTTTTACCTTCCACAACATCAAACCCAGAAATCTGGCCCCCATCACCGCCCAAGACGTACATGAACTGGTTACCTGCCTTCGACAGAATCAATTGAACGCATTCATTTCCCTTCAAGCGCATGAACTCGACGCTGAAATCGTATTCGTCCGGTGGAAAGTATGGGATCGATACGCGGTAGTTCTCGCTCTTTTCGACCTTCTCCGAAATCAGAGCGCCGGAAACAAAATGCCACTTCCCTTCGATCACGTCTTTCAATGGATCAACGAGTGGGAGCAAGTTCACCTTTTTTGCGATGGCATTTT
>JANXLS010000090.1 GCA_025355035.1 Planctomycetota bacterium
CAGGATGCGTTTGAACGCCTGTGTGCCGCGAATCCGAAAGAGAATCCGAAGAGCGTTTTGGCCAGTACGCAGAAGCTGCTCGACCGCGTGCTGTTCATCGCGTTTTGTGAGGATCGGGGATTGCTGCCGCGGGACATCATCCGCCGGGCATACGAGCACAGCGATCCGTTCAACCCTCGACCGCTCTATGAAAACTTTAGAGGTCTTTTTCGATCGATCGATACCGGCAATCAAAAGCTCAAGATTCCAGCCTATAATGGTGGACTTTTTGCCGAAGACGGCTTGCTCGATCACCTGATTATCCCGGATGAAGTCTGCGCTCATTTTCGTGACTTGGGCGAATACGATTATCGTGCGGCGAGCACGGCTGCCGAAAGTGATAGTGTTGGTTCCGCTGGACTGGTCGACGTGGATTTGCTAGGCCATGTCTTTGAACAATCCATTTCTGACCTGGAACATCTGCGGAACGAACTCGATGGCCTCGTCGAGCGTGAAGGAAAAGAGAAGCACAAGAACCGACGGAAGAAAGAAGGGGCGTTCTATACGCCAGCGTTCATCACGCGCTATATTGTCGAGCAGACGCTCGGCTCTGTTCTCGAAGCGCGTTTCGAGCGGTTGCGACAGCGTCATGAGCTAAAGGAGAAGGACACAGCACGCAAGGCAATTAAAGATCCACGCGTGTATGACCTGACCGTTTTGAAGAAGCCACAGCGTGATGCGCTCATTCGATTTTGGGAGGCTTGGCAGAGCGAACTTGAGACGATCCGCATTGTAGATCCAGCGTGCGGCAGCGGCGCATTTCTGATCGAGGCCTTCGATCAGATGCTGATTCAATACCAGAACTGTAATCAGCGCTTGGAAGACCTTCGAGGCTCGCGCACGCTTTTTGACCCAGACCGAGCAATTTTACAGAACAATCTTTACGGAGTGGACCTCAGCGGGGAAGCCATCGAGATTTGCAGACTCAGTTTGTGGATCAAAACGGCACAATCTGGCAAGACGCTAACGAGCCTTGACCACACCATTCGCGTCGGCAATAGCGTCGTAGACGATGTTGCCGTGCATCCACTCGCATTCAATTGGCGCGAAGCTTTTCCAGAGGTATTTGAATCAACCGGAGGCGGCTTCGATGTGGTAGTGGGCAATCCTCCGTACATTCGGCAGGAATGGCTTGCCCCATTCAAGCCCCACTGGCAGGCGAGATTTAAGAGCTATCACGGTGTTGCTGATATATTCACGTATTTTTATGAACTGGCGACACGCCTGTTGGGCGACGCAGGGAAGATGGGCTTCATTACCTCGGGTAGCTGGGTACGTGGAAACTTCGGAGCGCCATTGCGTGAGGTGCTTTCAATGGAGGTCGCGGTTGATTCAATGGTCGATTTCGGCGAGTATCAGCCGTTTGAAGACGCGGAGATGATTCGTCCCTCCATCTTTATTGCCTGCAAACAACCGCCAGGCGGCCCGATGCGTTTGTACAAA
>JANXLS010001068.1 GCA_025355035.1 Planctomycetota bacterium
ACCTGATCCGTGCCCTTCTTTCCGTCTTTCAAAAACTCCGCCAGGAATTTGCTCTCCGCAAGCTTTCCTGAAATAGTCTGCCCGTTGATCTGATGCAGCGACTGGGCAAACGTCGGTTCGTTCCGCGTTTCGCACGCGCAAACCGTTTCGCGCGATGACAACCCGAACGTCTTCAGGAAGTAACTTCCATAGCGCCGCCCGCCATCGAACACCTGCACCGCCCGCTGACCCTTCGGAAGCCCATTGAACGTCGTCGTCGTGTCCGTCGCCTGCGACAGCGTGTCGAGCAGCACATCCGCGCGCAACCGCCGAACGGACGCATGCGAGAATTGATTATCGTCGCCCTTGTTCGATACGTTGACCGTCGAACTCGTCTGATATGTTCGCGAGAGACACACATCGCGTACCAGCCGGCGCATGTCAAATTTGTACTCCGCCAGCTTCTTCCCCAACGCATCCAGCAATTCGCGATTACTCGGCGGATTGCTGATTCGGAAATCATCGATCGGCTCGACGATACCGCGGCCAAAGAAGTGATCCCAAATCCGGTTCGCCATGTTGTTGCGGAAAAGCGTGTTCTCCGGCGACGTCACCCAATCCGCGAACGCCACGCGCGGGTCTTTCCCCTTGACGTCCGGAGCAATATCACCCAGCAACTTCGGCGGCATCGGACGGCCATCGAGCAGATGCTTCATCGGTGCCGCATTGTTGTCGTTGAACACATACGTCTCGCGTGAATCCGCCGACATCTTGCGGCGCAATCCGGTGAAGAAACTGACGAAACCGTAGTAGTCGTCTTGAGTCCAACGATCGAACGGATGGTTGTGGCACTCCGCGCACTGCACACGAATCCCCGTGAACAATTGCGCGATATCCTGCGCCACGGCCTTCGGTTCATAATTCGCCGGCGGCACCATCATGTAGAAACTCGATGCCGGATTCTTGAAATCGCTCCCCGTTGCGACAAGCTGCTTCCGCACGAACACATCCAGCGGCACGTTCTCTCGAAACTGATCGCGAATCCAATCGTGATACATAATCGCAGACTTCTTGTCGTTACCGGTGTTGTTGTTCTGATCGGTCAGCAGCTTGACCCACTCGCTCCACTTCGCCGCCCATAGATCCGAAAATTCGTGGCGCGCCATCAGCGTGTCGATAAGCTTCTCGCGCTTCGCCGAATCTGTGTTCGTCAGGAACGAACGGCATTCATCCGGCGTCGGCGGCAGCCCGATCATGTCCAGATAGACGCGCCGGGCAAACATCTCGTCGCTGCATTCGCCGCTCGGAACGATGCGTAATTTTTGCAGTTTCGACTGCACCAATTCATCAATGTAATTGCGCGGCTTCACATCCACCGGCCACTGGAACGCCCCGTCCGTCGGCAGCACAATCGTCTCGGCGCCCAGTGTGAATTTATTGAATCGAGCGAAAATGTAGGTTGCACCGTTTTTCCCGGACGTGATCTCGCCATTGATGCTGATATCCGCCACGTTTTTGTTGTTCGAAACAAACAGCGCCAGTTTCGTCACGTCGCGCGTGGAATTGTCCGAATACGTGGCGATGACCTGCACCGCCTGCTTTTTCCCGGCGCCTTCAACCACCCACTTCTCCGGCTCAATTTTGATCCCCGTAGGAATCGGAACATCCGCCCCGTCATCCGGCGCGCCCGCTTCAATCCACTTCAAGATCGACTTGTAGTACGCGCTGTCCGCCTTGAACAATTCGCCGCCCGTGTGCGGAACTGCGCCGATGCATTTCATCAACAACAAGCTCTCTTCAGGCACCGACAAATTGACGCGCCGCCCGGCCATCTGCTGCGTAATGCGGAAATAATCGCCGCTCGGATCATATCCAAACAGCGACAACCGAAACCCGTCCTTCCCGCGTGCCGAACCGTGACAACCCCCGCTGTTGCAACCCGCGCGAAAAAACACCGGCATGACATCCAGCCGAAAGCTCGGAACCTTCTCAACCGGCGGTCCTTCCGAACTCATCGCCGTCAGACTCATGAGTGAAGCGATTAAAAAAATTGGGGATGATAGGCGCATATTGATTTGAATTCCTGTTATTGACCCACGCACAGCTAAAGTCTCACGCTCTCCCCTCACCCCGCGCAGGAGTACCTGCGTCGGCCCTCTCCCCAACAGGAGAGGGCAACGGCGAACCTGTAGAAATGGACGAACTCAAAATACGTCCATTCTCCATTCACTTATTCGCCGCCGCTTTTACGCCGCGCGTCGGGTCGATGCGAAGTACTCCCGCCCCGGACTGCTGCCGGACGTTCTGTCCATTTTCCACGAGCGTCACTTCGCAGAAAATCTCCTTGTACAAACCCACCAACGCTTCCGGCGCCGCTTCGATTTCAAACGTCACCTTCTTGTCATTCGACGTGATCTTGGGCAACGGTCCAACGACCGTCACTCCATGTGGCAATCGCTTCAACGCGCAGACGGCTTCACCCGTGAACGGCTTAATTTGTTTGATTTCACAGACCATCTTTCCATGCTGCCCGCGCTCAATACTGGCTCGCGGAATGGTCACTGATAGATAGGGCTCCGAAACGCGTAGTTCCACAAACTCCGAGGACACGCGCACATTTCCAGTCGCCGATTCCCGGTCGCCTTCGGTCGTCGATGCAATCACCGCGATCTTGAACGTTCCCGGTGTCGCCTTCGAATTCGCAGCCAGAGTCAACTTGCCCATATCGGCGGTCGCCGGGATCGTCACCGTGGATTCGCGCGAAACGCCGTTGGGCAGCCAGTCCGTTTGAATCTCAACCGGCCCTTTGAAATCGCCCTTGCGCTGCACATGAACTTCGACCGACAATTCCCCATTTTGAACCAAACCCACGTTCGGCAATTTCGCTTCGATGCTGAACGGTGGAGCCTGCGTCACGGCAAACGCAATCTTATCCAGAAATAGATAGTGCCACGCATACCCGCCACGACGATCCGCAAACGTCAATCCCTGCTGCGAACCGCTTTCGCACTGCACCGTTTTGTCCACCGGATGAGCGCGCAGCTCCATCAATCCGCCCGTCAATGCGACGTTTGGCTCGACGCTAAATTGAACCGGCAAGGTCAACATCTCTTTTGTGAAATGCGGTGCAATCATGGTCACGCCCTTCGGCAATCCCACCGCCTCCAACTCGTACTCGCCCTTGATCACCGTTCCCTGCGTCCCGCTCAAGGCGATGTTACGGGTGAAGCGCTCTCCCTGCGGAAAATCCAAGCGCATGAAGTATTGGTATTGATATGTCTGCGTCTGAGCGATCTGCGTGATCACGTGATCGCGCACCGCTTCGATCTCGATCCGGTAGGCAAAATCCGGGCCGCCCTGTCCGCGCGTGTCCTCGATGCTCAACACAAAATCTCCTGACACTTTCGGCGAAAAAATAGCCGACGGGTCCAGCAGCTCCGGAGTCCGCCACCGTCCACTCGCCGTCATTTTGTCGCGCTCCAGCATCGACGAATCGTCTTTGTCGAGCTCCAACCCGTTCGTCTTCGCGTTGCGAATGGCGATGCGCGAATCCAACTGCGATCCCAGCGCTTGAGCGAAAACGCGCACACGCCAGTTCGTCCCTTTTTCAGCATGAAATTGAAAGTGATCCAAATCGCCGGGCTTGTCGATGATCCCGTTCAATGCAACGGGAAGGGAAGGGACCGGAGTCGCCGTAGCCGCCGTATCATTCGGCTCAACTTCCATCACATTTGGAAAATTCGAAACGCGCAGCACATTCGCCGACGGTGGCGTCTCACCTTCTTTTCCTGCAAAGAAATCGAAGTCACCCGCCAGCTTCGGCAGCTCGACCGTCTGCGTCTTATCCAGTGCGTCGCCCAACACATGAACGTTCAGCTTCTCGCCAATCTGTCCGCCCAAGGGATAGACGATCATGGGGCGTTCGAACGTTCCGATGTGCGCGTTGTAATACGAACTGCTTGGCGCGTAATATGTCTGCTGCGCAATCTCAACAACATACGATCCATCGTCCGGCACGATCATCGACAGAACCGGATCGTAAATGTGCAACGGATTGTCGTCGTTCTTCGCGAGCTCTTTCCCGGACTTGTCCAAAATACGCGCGCACAGATCAAATTCCCCACCGCGATGCAGCGTTGCGAGGCGGACACCTTCGATCTCCACGGAAAGCCGCTGTCCCTTCTTCATCTCGACGCGATAGCAATCTTTATCCATTGCTTCGCTGGGAAGAATCTGCCCGTGAACCGTGACGTTCAGCGGAATCGGCTGCGCTTTATCCGGCGTGTCGTTGTCGCCGATCTTCTTTTCAAGCTCGTCAACAACCGGGAACGGCCCGACCCAGAACGTCACACATTCGCACAACGCTTTCGCCGTCCGCATTCGCAACGCATGTTCGCCCAGCGAGCAATTTGGAGCGATCTTGAAGCGCATCTTTACGCTCCCGGTCGCTCCGAATTTCCCCTTCATTTCTTTATTCGTTTCGACAAACGGCTGAATGTCGATCGCTTCAATTCCCGGCTGATAAAAAATCACATCCTTCGGATCGTTCAGCATGTAGCCGTGAAAAACGACATCCACCGTCGTCCCGCGCTGCCCCCCGCGCGGTTCCAGCCGCTCCACGTAATACTGAGCCGACCAGCACGACACTGCAGGAATTAATAGGGCTGCGAGAATCCATGAGCGCATAGGAACACCCGTTCGAAATTAGTTCAAAGTTCAAAGTTCAAAGTTCAAAGTTCAAAGTTGACGGC
>JANXLS010001084.1 GCA_025355035.1 Planctomycetota bacterium
CTAGGCGACCCCGATTTAAAACCCGCAGAACAGAAGTAATGTCGATTGAAACGCACTGTTTAAAACGTCGGCCCCAACGTCCACGGCGCGAATTCCTCGTCGCCCAGCCCTTGTTGCTCGCTCTTCGTTTTCTCCCCGCTCGCCACGGAAACAATCTTGTCAAAGATTCGAGCGCCCACTTCGGCCACCGTTTCAGTACCGTCTAAAATCGTCCCGGCGTTGATGTCCATATCGTCCATCATGTGGTTGTACAGCGGCGTGTTCGTTGCGACTTTGATACATGGTGAGGGCTTGCACCCGTAAACGCTTCCACGTCCGGTTGTGAAAACGCCAACGTTGCAACCGCCGGCCATCAACCCCGTCATACTCACCGGATCGTACCCCGGCGTATCCATGAAACAGAACCCGTGTGTCGTGATCGGTTCAGCATATTTGTAAACGGCAGCCAGCGGCGATTGTCCGCCTTTCGCGACGGCACCGAGACTCTTTTCATAAATCGTCGTCAGTCCGCCCTCTTTATTTCCGGGCGACGGATTGTTGTCGATCGTCGCACCGAACATCTTCGCGTGATCTTCCCACCATTTGATCAAGTCGACGATCTTCTCACCCACGTCGCGCGAAACCGCTCGGCGTGTCAGCAGATGTTCTGCACCGTAAATCTCCGGCGTCTCCGCCAGCACCGCTGTCCCGCCGAAGCGAACCAACTCGTCGGACGCCACACCCAGCGCCGGGTTGGCCGTGATGCCGCTGTTGCCATCGGACCCGCCGCAATTCTCTGCCAGCGTCAACTTGGTGACAGGGATCGACGTCCGCCTAAGCGCGTTGGCTTGCGGCAGCAATTTCAGCACCGCGTTGCATGCCGCATCAACCGTTTTGCGCACTCCGCCCGACCGTTGAATCGTCATGAATTCTGGAACAATGCCGCTCGCGTTCGGCGCGTCGAGCTTCTGATTCTTGACGAGATGCTCAACCTGATTCGTTTCGCACCCCAAGCCGATCAGCACGTAACCGAATATGTTGGGATGCCGCGCAACACCAGCCAGCACGCGCTGCAACATGCGCAACGGTTCATCGACAGGAAGCGCACAGCCGCCTTTGTGCGTGAACGCGATAACGCCATCGACATGGGGAAAATCGCGCGCGAACGATTCCGTCCGAAAGCGCTGCGCCACATATTGCGAGACAGAAGCTGAACAATTCACGCTTGAAATCACCGCGAGATAATTCCGCGTCCCGGCCCGGCCATCGGCTCGCGCGTAGCCTTGAAAAAAGCGCATCGCGGCGCTGGGATGATAATCGACCGGTTTTGCATCCACACAAAACGCGTAGTCGCGACCGAAGTCCTTGAGCTCAACGTTATGCGTATGCAGCCAATCACCTGCCCTGATCGCACCGCGCGCAAAGCCAATGATCTGGCCATATTTTTTGATCGGCTCCCCCGCCGCCATGTCCCGTAGCGCGATCTTGTGCCCAGCCGGAATGTCACAGGCGGCAGTCGTCGAAAGCTCCACACAATCGACAGCTTCACCAGCTCTCACAAAAAGCTTCAAGACGGCAACGTCGTCGCTGGGATGAAGAAGCAATGCGTTAGGCATGAGTCGGTTCCAGATCTGTTTTTCGAGGTTTCGTTCGAACCAGCAACACGACCGCAATTCCCGCGACCAGCACAGCGGCATCGATGAGCAGCCCATACATATAGGGGCGTTCGACTTTGCCCGTATAGAAATCCTTCAACCACCCCATTGTCTTGTTGCCAATGAAACCGCCGCCCAAATTGCCCCATGAATTAATGAAAGCAATTCCAGCCGCTGCCGCAGTACCCGTCAAAAATTCCGACGGCAGTGTCCAAAATGGACTGAGGCAGCCGAAGATACCAACCGCGGCAAGCGAGAGCGCCGCGATCGTCGTCACCGTCGTCTGCGTGTAGGCCGCGGCCACGAGACCCACAACTCCCGTGATCGCACTGCAAACAAGCACGTTCCGGCGCTTCCCGGTTCGATCCGCGACGAAGCCGATAATCACCATTCCCACAATCGCGGCAATGAATGGAATCGCGGACATGAAACCGACGTGAACGTTGACAGCCTTCAGCGCTGCGGCATCAAGCCCGCTTGCGTATTCGCGCATGTACGTTTCTTTGATAATGGTCGGCGTCCAATAATTGATTCCGTAGAATCCAAACATCAATGACATGTACACGGCGCTCAGCGCCCAGACATGGGGGTTGCTCATGCCTGCAAAAAAGCTGTGGTGCCCATGTCCCGTACGCGTCACCGACTGCTCGTCGTCGATTTTCTTCGTGAGCCAATCGCGTTCTTCAGCACTCAGCCACTCCGCTTTCGAAGGTTTGTCCGTGAATAAAAAATACACGCTGCACCCCAGCAAAATCGTGGGAATACCTTCAGCGACAAAGATCCACTGCCAGCCTTTCAATCCCCATGTACCATCGAAAGACTCCATGACCCAACTCGACAGCGGTTGTCCGATCACGCCAGCCATCGCGATGGATGTCATAAAAATCGCACCCGCTCTGGCGCGTTGTTTGGCCGGAATCCAGTACGTCAGAAATAACACCATTCCCGGAAAAAATCCGGCTTCCGCCGCTCCCAACAACAGCCGCATGACATTGAAACTGGTCTGGCCACCGACAAACATGAATGCCGTCGAAACGAGGCCCCACGACACCATGATGCGAGTGATCCAGATCCGTGCACCGAGGCGTTCGAGCATGATGTTGCTTGGCACTTCCAGAAAGAAATAACCGATGAAAAACAGCGCCGTTCCCGTGCCGTATCCATCCTCGCTCATGCCCAGATCGGGATTCATGCGCAACTTGGCAACACTGATGTTGATGCGGTCCAGATAATTGAAAATATAGAGCACCATCATGAACGGCACCAGCCGCCACATGACTTTTGAAACAACGCGATCTTCCATGAAAATGCCCTGTGTGCAAGTTGAATGAGATCGCGTATTATGTGCAGGGTTTCCATTTGCGCCACGCGAGAAATAGGATTATTCAGCGTAAGGCCTCGTCCATGGAGTCGAATTGGATTGACTCA
>JANXLS010001102.1 GCA_025355035.1 Planctomycetota bacterium
TTTGAAAATGAGTTGCTGGCGTTCGAGCGGGGAAATTGCTTTTTCTGGGAGGACGGTTGTTTCGAGTTTGCTGAGATCGCAACTGCCGCGCAATTTAACAAACTTGTCGACCCCGAGCATCGCGAGCAATCCGCGCACTTCGCTGGAGGCATTGACTGCGCTGACCGTTCCGCTTCGCGTCTCTTTTTTTTCCGGAGCGCCAATGCCTTCCTGAGCGAGCGACGCCAGCGCTTCTTCTGGTGACATCGGTTCAAGTTCGCTGGTTTCATCCGCCGATTGCGGCATGTCCGCATCGACGAATGCCGGGACGGCCGCAATCAGTGCAAAACCGGAATCGGGTGGCGCCGAATACATGCCGACCATCACACCCATAAAAGTGCTGTCGAGGCCATTGCAGCGCTCGAAATCGAAAAGAAAATGAAGGAATCCGGCCTTGCGCTGTTCGTCGGCAAAGTCCTGAAGTGCTGGAGCGTTCAACATGGTTCCGCGACCGATCACGCGGATGACGACCAAGTCGCGTCCGCGCGCGACAGCGACATAATTGCGCGGAGGCGCCGACGACTTGTCTTTGGTATCTTTTTCAGTTGCCATCGAATGCAAACGACGCCTCCGTAAAACGAACGAAACTCAGCACAGCGATTTGAGAGTTCTTGATACGATAAATCGCAGGAGCGCGGATGCCAGTAATGTTTCGAAAAAATGCGAACGCCGCGAAGTACAATGAAGTCTGAAGAAGTCAATGCGCCAGGCGTCCAATCGTGGTGCCATCGACATCCAAACTCAGGAGGCGACGTGTCTCAATCTTTATTCTGCAAAAACGGCGACCGCAAGGGAGTGACCGTGTTCTCGATCTGTGTCTTGATGTTTTCGTGCGCCGCCCGAGCATCCGACTCCGATATCCAATCCATCGTCAGCCGCGTTTCGGACGCTCAGTACTCCATCTATCAACACGCCGTTGAAGGCATGGGCCTCGGCGCGTACGGCGGCCCGCTCTATAATCAACGAACGCGCGGTCGATTGTTCACCGGTCTGCAGGGCGACAAAGGCAATCAAGAGGTTCGAAAATATTTAATGGAGACCTTTGCAGGGTTCGGACTCTCCGCAGCGGTTCAAGGAAAATTCTATAACGTTGTCGCGGAACAAACCGGGGCAACAAATCCGAAGAATGTGTTGATCATCGCAGCGCATTACGACACGGTCAAATCGACTGTTCCCGGCGGTGATGGCGACGCGTCAGGAACCGCTGCGGTTCTCGAAGCCGCGCGGGTGCTGAGCCAATTCAAATTTGACAATACAATTCGTTACGTCGTCTTCAACGCGACCCCAAAGATGCAGGCCGGCAGCAACGATTACATTAAAAGCATCGTTGGGCTCAATGGCGAGAAACTTATTGGCGCGGTCTACCTCGACGAGATTCTGCATCCTTTTCATGACAAAAATACCGATCTGTCAACGGCGCTGAATATCGGCGTCGAATCAATCACGGGTGTGCCGGCAACGTGGGCTTCCGCGTTCACGACTGCTGCCCAACAATTCGTCCCCACGTTGGCGCTCAACGCGACGGGCCCGGCGACCGATTTCGCAAACGACCAGTTTTCGTTCATCACGTACGGCTATCTTTCGTCGCTGCGGCTCTCCGAAAATTCAAGCAAAGACATCGCGAACGCGTCATTGAACCTCGCCACGGATGCAAGCGATGGCGCTGCCGGTGCGCATTACGATTACGCGTTCGCGAGCAACGTCGTTCGCGCAACCGTTGCGTTTATGGCACAGCAAGCCGGCTACCTTGGCGCGGCCGATAGCAGTGGGAACCTGTTTGCGGACAGCGACGGCGATGGATACAGCGACGAGATCGAGACGGCGCTGGCTTCGGACCCCGCGTCGGCGCTCAGCACTCCAAAAGGGCTTCCGGCTGCGACGCCGTCCGGCGCGCTCGAAACAATCAGTATGATCGTCTCGCTCGATTTTACCGTTCCGTCCGCAGACGTGATTTCCGTGATCGGTACGCTTCCGATCCACTCCGGATTTGCTGCAAAAGATTCAGTCGTGATTGTCGATGTTGCCGGCGTCGTCAAAGCAATTACCTTAAACGCGGCTGGAGCAGGAAAGGTGGGGGCGAATACGTTTGCCGTGAAATTCAAGAGCGTGAAAGGCTCCGTGTCGGAACAACTCGCACAGTTTTCATTCACGCTGGCGCAAGGGAATTTTAAGCAACAATTCAGTCCGCTGGGCTTGACGAACGTCGGTTTTCTGGGCAAACCGGTTACGATACCGGTGACTGTGATCATCGCCAACGAAGTCCGTTCGACTCGTCGCATCCTTGTTTACTCGGCCACAAAAGGCACAACCGGTATAGCGCGGTGAAAGCGTCGAACATCAGCCCATGAATGTGCCCGTCCGAGCGCAACGCGCTTCGTTATTTCTCATACGCGCCGACATCTATCGCTGCCCCGTTTTTGCGCGGATTGCCAGCGAAATCGGTTTCGTTAGCGCCGGGCGATAGCGACGGATCGCCGGAGTCAATCCCGGGCGAATTGGCTTGCAATCGCAAATCAGGCAGCGCGCCCGTCGACACAAAAAGCGGATCCGCAAATTTCGAATGCGCGTCTTGTTTCGTTGATTTGAGGTAACTGCTAAAACTGTTGTAATCTTTTTTGTTCCAATTCAACGTCGCCCCGTCCGCTCCGCCCGGACAAAAGTACAGATTGTAATCAAAGACATTACCGACCGACTTTGCCTTGGCGAATGGGTTCGTGATCAATACATTCTGGCTGGACGCGACGAGGATATTGTTTTTGAAAACGTTATTCTTTGTAACGGCGATCGTTACTTCGCCGGTGAAGGAATTCGATGTGTCGTTATGGAAAAAAGTGTTGTTGAGAATTTGGCAGTTGATCGTCGTGCCGCGCTTCAAATCATATCCGCCAAACCCGAGACCCGTTGTCGTGCAATGATGAACAATGTTGTCGCGAACGATCATGCCACTGGCCGTCTTGCCTTTGTGTTCGCAGCCGATTTCGATGCCGTAATCGGCGTTGTAGACATGGTTGCGCTCGATCAAAATATCCCGCCCGCCGTCGACATAAATTCCACCCGCGCTGCTGTCGGCTCCATACGCGGGATTTCCTTTTGAATTGATGTTGAAGACGAGATTCCCGCGGATGATTCCATTGCGAGCCTGATCGTTGCTCGGAGCCGTTTTTTCCCAACCGATGCCGTCGATGCCAATGTTATCGTTGTCGTGGACGGTGCAATTCGTGACCGTAAATCCGTCAATGTTTCCGTTAAACGTAAACGACTCGCTCGACCCCAGCGTGCAGTGATCGACTTCGACGTTGTCGTAAAGAATGTTGGTCAGGGGCGTCGTTCCACTTGTCCCGTAATTCGCAATTCCAAACGCGTCGCGCCCCATTTTGTTGGCGTCGACGGTTGCGTTGTTTGCAATGTGATGAACGTGGTCGTTGCGGAATTCAAGGTGATCGCCCGCGCCGCTTAAATAGATCCCGGCGATGACGACGTTGCTCGCGGCTGTAGCGTAGTTCCGAAATTCAAGCCCCTGAATTCGAACGTAGCTTTGATTCGTGATCGTGAGCAACGCGCTGGAACCATCGGGGGCAATAAGCGCCGTGCCATCAATGGCAACCGAATCGCTTGCAAAATTTCGAAGGGTTACGAATCCGTCGGACGCATTGCCGGATTTCGATATAACGACGCGTTCGGAGTAGACACCGGCTTTGACAAAAATTGTCGAACCAGCGGATGCGGCGTCGCAACCTTTTTGAACGGACTTAAAAGGTTGCGCTTCAGTGCCGGGATTGGAATCGTCACCCGTCGTCGCGACAAAAAAATCAGCGCTGAAACACGGTGCCGATAGGATTGCGACAAGCAGATAGATGGAGATGGCGGGGCAGGGCAGGGTACGCATGTTGCCTCCAATTTAAGAGAAACGCTGAGCGCGAACTGCGTTCGCCCGTTACTCGATGACAGGCGGAACGCGGAAGAATTCGTCGTCGTGGGCCGGAGCGGATGCGAACGCGGCTTTGCGATCCAATGTCGGTTTCGGAACGTCCGGACGGAAAACGTTGCCATCCGCCGCTGCGGTGATCATCGGCTGGACAGTCTTCGTATCGACGGCGCTGAGCTTCTCCACGAAATGCAGAATCTTCCCGAGTTGCTCGGTATACGTCGTCACTTCGTCGCCGGTCAACGCCAGTCGCGACAGCTTCGCCACCTTCACCACGTCTTCGTTGGAAATCGCCATCTCATCAACCCTCTCGCTTTTTTTGGACGCCAATTTCGAGACTTGAAATATACCGTGCGATTCAGTGCCTTGCCAGAGCGCTTCAATCTAAATTTCCCTCCCGCCCCCGCGCCTCCGCGTCTCTGCAAGAGTTTAGAGAAATGTTCCTTTGCAATTCCGGAAATGAAATTATGTTTTCCGCATGACAAACTCCAACTCCGAATCCTCATCGCCCCCCGCCTGGCGCCCCTGGCTTGCATACATCACCGTCGCATTGATGCCGCTGAGTATTAATTGGGAGCGCATTTCCGGACCGCGCAAACGCCCCTTATATCTCTCGCCGCTCGATTTTCTGCTGCCGCTGCTCGCTCTCTTAATGGTGATTGATCTGATCCAACGCAAGCCCTGGGCGCGGTTCAAACGGCCGCAACTCTCCACCCTGCTGTGGGCGGGGATGGCCATCGTGTCGTACGGCTGGATCATAGCGGGCGAGGAGAAATTTGGGGACTGGCTATACGCTGCGGCGAACCCGACGTTCGTCGTTCTTCTCGGCGTTTGGGTCTTTTCGAATCTGTCCGATTCAGCCGCTGAGTTCCGAAAGCTCGCGTTGATTCTGTGCGGCAGTTTTGGGCTCTGCGTTCTGGTCGCGTTCTATCAATACATTGGCTCGGCCGGAATTCCCTTCGATCCGAAACACGCCACACAAGCGCTCGGCGGCGTGACGAATTTGCGGCTCGGCGGATGGTACGACAACCGCATGTTGTTCGGCGCGCAGGCCGCGATGCTGGTTCCAGCCGCGGCGGCGTTTGCGGCGTGGGATCGCGACCCGTTGGTGAAAGCGCTGATGGGCGCGCTTGTCGCGCTGGCATTGACAGTGACGCTCTCAGCAGGCGGATTTCTCGGCGCGATGGCCGGGATGCTTGCCGTCGCTGCCCTGTGCGTGCTCGCGAAAAAATACGTCAGCGGATTTGCGCTGCTCGCTGGAATGGTGATCTTCACCGCGGTTGTGTTGCCCAAACTTCCGGAGAAGCGAAACAATATCGGGACGCTCGGGCGCGGCGTCGCACTTTGGGCGAAAGTGGGTGACGACAAAAAAATCGCGACGCCGCGCTTGCGCCGATATCAGGCGACGCTCGGTTACTTGAGTTCACACCGAAATCCGATGGACGAAAAGTCACTCCCCAATTGGGTGCTTGGTGCCGGTGCCGGCCGTTACAACGCGGAAGTCAACAAATTCTACGACGACACCTATTATCCGCGGACCAACGGACGAACCGACGACGAAGCGCTCTTCGATATCGATGCGAACGAGCGTGACGGATTCGGGCTGTTTGAGAAGACCGGACTCGAGTTGGGCGCGTTGGGATTGACGGTACTCGCATTCTTCTTTGCCTCGTGGATCCTCGGAGCCGCCGCTGCGTTTGCGCGCGGTGAGTCGAGCGAACTTCAATTGATCGCGCTCGCCGCGCTCGGTGCGGGAGTAGGCGCAATGATCGTCAGCCTGTTCGCGTTCCCATCCCAACGCGGAGCCGGAAGCGGCGGGACGTTTGCGTTTTTCAGCGCGGTGGCAGCATGGGCATTTGCTCATTCAGAGATCAAGTCGAATCAAAACAATTAGTCGAAACTTCTCGGGCGCAATCCGTCTCGGATTGTGT
>JANXLS010000101.1 GCA_025355035.1 Planctomycetota bacterium
CCCTCTTCCATCGCGAAGACGATCACCTCGCGCGGCTGATGCTCGACGATTCGCACAAAGTAAAGCTTGATCGATTGTGGAGCGAGCTTCACTACGTCAGCCACGATGCGCTGACTCTCGTTGACGCGTTCGAGCAACTGCTTCAATTTGCTTCCCAGGACGGCGATCCTAAACTTTTCGAACCCGTGCGCGAACCGATCAAACAGCGCGCGGCAACGTTCAAACAGTTGCTCATCGACACGCAGCCGAGACACGTTGATGCCGTGCTCGCGTTCGCCGAACGCGCATACCGGCGGCCGATGCTTGCATCCGAAAAAACGGAACTCCGCGATCTCTATCACAAATTGCGCGGGCAAGAACTTGCGCACGAGGACGCGATCCATCTCTTGCTGGCGCGCGTTTTCGTCGGCCCCGCGTTTCTGTATCGCGCCGAAAAACCCGGCCCGGGTACTGCTCCTGTTCCGGTAAGCGATGTCGAACTCGCGAATCGGCTCAGTTACTTTCTGTGGTCGTCGATGCCGGATGAGGAATTGCTCACGACCGCGGCGTCGGGAACGCTGCATAATCCGGACGTGCTCGCTGCGCAAACGAAACGGATGTTGCGCGATCCGCGCATGCGGCGCATGGCGACGGAGTTCGGCTGCTCGTGGCTGCACATTCACAGCTTCGACGAACTGAGCGAAAAGAGTGACCGGCATTTCCCGACCTTTGTCGGGCTGCGCGGCGCGATGTACGAAGAGTCGATCCAGTTTTTCACCGACTTCTTCCAAAACGACCGCCCCGTCACAAATATCATCGATTCCGACTACACGTTTCTGAACGACGCGCTCGCCAAGCACTATGGCATTCCCGGTGTAAGCGGCGCGGAATGGCGACGCATGGATGGCGTAAAACAATACTCGCGCGGCGGCATTCTCGCTCATGCTTCGACGCTTGCGAAACAATCCGGGGCGTCGCGAACAAGCCCGATTCTGCGCGGAAATTGGATCGCCGAAGCTCTGCTTGGCGACAAACTTCCCAAGCCGCCGAAGGACGTTCCCCCGCTTCCCGAAGACGAGGCGAACGAAAAACTGACGGTCCGTCAACTTGTCGAAAAGCACAGCAGCGACGCGCGCTGTGCGACGTGTCACAAGCGTATCGACGCGTTCGGCTTTTCGCTCGAAGGCTTCGACGCCATCGGCCGCAAGCGTGAGAAAGATCTTGGCGACCGGCGCATCGACACTCACGCCAAGACAATGGACGGCGCTGAATTCGACGGTATCGAGGGGCTTCGCACGTATTTGCTGACACAAAAACGAGACGCGTTCATGCGCCAATTCTGCCGCAAGCTGCTCGGCTATTCGCTGGGACGATCCGTGCAAATTTCCGACGAGCCGCTTTTGAAAGAACTCCAGACACTGTTGAAAGAAAACGAGTACCGAATCGGTGTAGCCATTAACAGGATCGTTCAGAGCAGTCAGTTCCGGAACATCCGCGGACGCGACGCCGCGAACGACGAGTAATTTCGACCAGGAGCCGGGCGCATGAGCAACCATATTTTCTCCCGCCGAACCATGCTGCGCGGATTGGGCGTCACCATGGCATTGCCATGGATGGAGTCGTTGCGCGTCTGGGGCGACGAACCTGTCGGACAGAAATCGAGCGAAGCGCCCGTTCGCCTCGCCGTGCTTTTTTCGGGCAACGGCTTTCACAGCAAAGAATGGTGGGCGAAGGGCGAAGGTAAGAGCATGGAGCTCGGCAAAGTCCTTGCGCCGCTCACCGACTTCCGCGAAAAAATGCTCTTCATCAAAGGCCTCTTCAATCAGGAAGCGCTAAAGGGCAACATCCACAGTTCGCAGACGGGCAACCTCCTTTCCGGCGCGCCACTCGCGTCCGGCGGCGAGATTCGTTCGGGCACCAGCGTCGATCAATTGCTCGCGCAGAAATACGGCCGCTCAACGAAAGTACCGAGCCTCGTGCTGGGATGCGAGAAATCGAATCCGTCGGTCCACAAAAATTACTCGATGCTCTACAGCTCTCACATTTCTTGGAGTTCCCCGACGACTCCAACACCGCTCGAAGTCTACCCGGCACTCGCGTTCGATCGCCTTTTCAAAGATGAAGTGCAACGCGGCGACAAGAGTGTCCTGGACGCCGTGCTCGCCGACGCGACCGATCTGCGACGAACGATCAGCACCAGCGATCAGCGCAAGCTCGACGAGTACCTCGACTCCGTCCGCGATGTCGAGCAGCGCATTGAAAACGCCGGCAAAAAAGGCGAGCTGCAAGGCTGGCGTCCGACGCTCGACAAGCCCAACATGGCCCGACCCGCAGATGGCATCCCGCAGAACATCGCGGATCACATGCGCCTGATGTGCGACATTCTTGTGCTGGGATTTCAAACCGACACGACCCGCATCACAACGCTAAAACTCAATAACGACCACTCATCGCTGCGCTTCCCGAACCTCGGCGTCGATTACATGATCCACCACTTGCTCTCGCATTCCGACACCGCGGATTGGCTGAAGGTCAACCAATTCTTCCTCGAACAACTCGCGTACATCGCACGGAAACTCGACGCGATTCAGGAAGGCCCACGCACACTTCTCGATAACACCATGATGATGTACTGCTCCAGCATGCTGACCGGCAACCACATCGCAACGCAACTTCCCGTCGTCATGCTGGGCGGCGGAGGCGGACGCATCAAGGGCGGCAAAGTCCTCGACTACACCGGCAAATCCGAACGCCAGATGTGCCGTTTGTACCTGTCGATGATGGACAAAATGAACGTCCGCTTGCCGCAATTCGGCGACGCGGCGAAGCCGCTCGATGAAGTGTAAATCGGGAACATGCCCGCGTTAAATAATCACGACGCGCCGTAATTGCGAGAGAACTCCCACATCAATAACTCTCCGCCATCACAACTCGTCTCGCGCTCGGACGCCCCGTGAAAAGACACGGCCCGGCACCTTCCCCGCCTTCCGGAAATTGGCCGTCAAGCGGCGCGTTGCGGATGCTCGTCTGGTACTTCTTCGCGATCACTTCTTCTTCTTCCGGCGTACCGGCCCAATGTACCCACGCGAAACCACCGCCCTCTTCCTTAAAGAACTTTTCGTATTCTTCAAGCGTGTTGATCACGCGCGTTTTCTTCGCGCGGAAATTCAACGCGCGCTGGAACAGGTCCTTCTGCATTTCGTCAAGAATCGTTTTGATCTTCGCCAATGCTTCCGCGCGCGGCAGGAATGCCTTCTTGCGCGAGCGCTGCGCCTTCTCGTCTTCGCCGGGAATTTCGATCACGAATCGCCGCGCGACGCACAGCGATCCGTTCTCCAAATCCTTCGGCCCGATTTCAATACGCAGAGGAACGCCTTTGCTCTCCCAATCGTAGTATTTCGCGCCCGGAGCCAGCCCTTCGCGTTTGTCGATCACGACGCCCAAGCCCTGAGCCTTCAATTCCGCTTCGACTGCGTCCGCTTCTGTGTAGACTCGCGCTTTCTCTTCGTCTGTTTTGTAAATCGGCACGATCACGACATGCGTCGTCGCCAACTTCGGCGGAATAATCAACCCGGTGTCATCGGAGTGCGTCATGATCAGCGCGCCGATTAAGCGCGTTGAGACGCCCCAACTCGTCGCGTAAACCAGCTCGCGTTTGCCTTCTCGATTTTGGAATGTCACGTCGAATGCGCGCGCAAAATTCTGGCCAAGATAATGGCTCGTCCCAGCCTGCAACGCGCGGCCGTCCTGCATCATGGCTTCGATCGAGAGACTTTCGAGCGCCCCGGCAAATCGTTCGCCCGGCGTCTTCGCTCCGCGAATGACCGGCACGGCCATCACGTTTTCGGCGAAGTCGCGGTACACTTCCAACATGAGGTGCGTCTCCTCGAGCGCTTCCTTCTCCGTCTCATGCGCCGTGTGTCCTTCCTGCCACAAGAATTCCGCCGTGCGCAGGAACAGTCGCGTACGCATTTCCCAGCGAACAACGTTCGCCCATTGGTTGATCAGAATCGGCAAATCGCGATAGCTCTGTATCCATTCCTTGTACGCGCTCCAGATGATCGTTTCGCTCGTCGGGCGGACGATCAACGGTTCTTCCAGCTTGCTTTCAGGATCGACTTCCACGCCGCTTCCGTCGCTCTTCGCGCGGAGACGATGATGCGTGACGACCGCGCATTCCTTCGCAAAGCCTTCAACATGCTGTGCTTCTTTGCTGAGGAAACTGACGGGAATGAAGAGCGGAAAATACGCGTTGACATGGCCCGTCGCTTTGAACCGCGCGTCGAGTTCGCGTTGCATTTTTTCCCAGATCGCATAACCATTCGGTCGAATGACCATGCAGCCGCGCACAGCGCTGTGATCAGCCAACTGCGCTTCGCGAACAACATCCAGGTACCAGCGCGAATAATCCTCCGCGCGCGGTGTGATGCGGCGCTCGTCCTGCTTGCCCCCGCCCTTTTGCTGCTGACCCTTTTGTTGGTTCTGCTGATTCTGTTGCTTCTGCTTCTTCTGCGGTTCAGCGGCTTGATCGGACATTTGGGATTCGAGCTCCTTTAACTTAACTGACTCGCAAAACATCAACAGCATTTGTCATTTCAACACATCGTTCGCGCAATTCAAAATATCTATCAAATCACAAATGACAAACAGGCCGTTACTTGGAATCTGTCACGACCACTTGCGACGGGCGTAAAATGAATCCCTTCCACAAATATCCGGCACGGCATTCTTCCGCAACAGTGTTCGGCTTCTCGCCTTTTTCCAATTCAGCAGGTCGTTTGAAAATCGCTTCGTGGTTCATCGGATCAAATATCTTACCCTTCGCTTCGATGCGTTCTAAACCGCGCACGGCCAGCGTCTGCTTCAAAGACTGCCCAGTCATGTCTAAGGCTTCTTTCACGCGCTGCGCATCAATCGACTCGCTCTGCGTATCGGCGTTCGCCATATCCAAATTGTCGAGAATCGGCAACAATTCCAACACGTATTTTCGCAGCGCCTGTTCTTCCGCGCGATCCAAATCTTTGATCGCTCGCGCTTGGTAATTCAGGAACGACGCTTTTTCCCGCTGCAACGCATCTTTCAATTTGTCGCGATCGGAGATAGCCGCGGCCAATTCCGTCGCGCTCGCAGCACCGTCGCCCCCGGTCGTCATGGCATTGTGAACGAGGTTCTTCAACATCGCCTGGATCGAGCGCAATTCTCCCAGATCGTTCGCTTTCGGAGCATCGCCAAATCCGCGGCGGAACATCTTCTCTATTTCGCTGCACAGCGCTTCCGCTTCGCCCGCGATTTTAGATGCATTCGTCGGCGCGGAACTCCCAGCGGTTTCTTCGGCATGGCCTGTCGTTTCGTTCGCGGTCGTGTCGTCGTTCATGGTTCAAGCATCTCCATTGCAAAAGTGAGGACGAAG
>JANXLS010001140.1 GCA_025355035.1 Planctomycetota bacterium
TATGAGTGAAATTCGAACACGGGCTCGCGACTTTCCTGCGTGGCTGAAGAAGCCTTGGCCGGCGCAGTACGACATGCGCACGCATCGCATTCTCGATGACCTGAAGCTGAACACAGTTTGCCAATCGGCGGAATGTCCGAACCTCGGCGAATGCTGGTCGCGCGGGGCGGCGACGTTTATGATTTTGGGCGAGAGTTGCACACGGTCGTGCAATTTCTGCGCGGTGACGACGGGGCGCGGCGAAGCGATTGAAACACTTTCCGACGAGCCTGCGCGCGTGGCTCAGGCGACAAAGCAATTGGGGCTGAAGCATGTTGTCGTGACCAGCGTGGCGCGCGACGATTTGGTCGACGAAGGCGCGGACCATTTTGCGAAAGTGATCAGCACCTTGCGGACGTATTGCGGGCCGGATCTGGTGATTGAAGTGCTGACGCCGGACTTTCATGCGCGTCGTGATTGTTTGGTTACGGTTTTGGCAGCTCAGCCGAATGTGTTCAATCACAACATTGAGACGACGGAGAAACTGCACCGGGAAGTTCGGCCGCAAGGTAACTATCGTCGGACGTTGGAAGTGCTCAGACTGGCGAAAGAGATCGCGCCGGATGTGACGACGAAGAGCGGGATGATGGTGGGGATGGGCGAAACGGCAAGTGAGACGCGGACGGTCATCGACGATTTACGGAGCATCGGCTGCGACATTTTGACGATCGGGCAGTACTTGCAGCCGTCTAAAACACATTTAGCCGTCAAGGAATATGTTCATCCGGATGTTTTCAAAAGCTTTGAGGAATACGCGCTTTCAATTGGGTTCCGTGCTGCGGCGTGTGGTCCGTTTGTTCGTTCAAGCTATCAGGCGGAAACGGTTTTAGAACATGCGCATGCGTAGGTTCAAAGTTCAAAGTTTGACCGCGTCGAGTGAACGAAATAATTTTTTACACCGGAAACGCTGATTATGTTAAAGCCGATCGTTCTCGCCATCATACTTTCAGACACGGTCATTCGTGAACAAGGGACGAACAAATTGTCGTTGATCGGAACGTTCAACGGCATTTTTTCGAACAACTTTCCCTGCACTCATCCGTCGCTAAGCGTATACATCGCGATAACGGAAGGTCGGGGAAAGGTGCAGTGCAAGCTGCGCATGATCGGGCTTGACGAGAACAACATCATCTTTGATTTGCCGGGACAGATCGACTTCGGCGGACCGGCGAGCGTGGGTGAACTCGTCTTCCAGTTGCAGCAAATTCGCTTCCCAAATCCGGGCGTGTATTCGATCGAATTCTGGACTGGGAAAGAACTCTTGGCGTCTCGCAAGTTGAATGTGCAGCAGGTTGAGCAAAAGGGCGAGAATTAGTTCAAAGTTCAATTAATCGGTTTAACTGTGAGAAGACGATGCTGCGACTCTTTTGGTGGATTTCTATTTTTTTGATTGCAGTGCCGCTCGCCTTAGCGGCTGAGCAAGAACCGGACGCGAAGAGCAATGTCACGTCGGTTCCGCCGCCGGGGATTGCGGCATTTGATCCAAAGCCATTGATGGAACAAGTCAACGCGCGGCTGAAGACTGATAAGTTCCGCTTCGCGGTATTGGGTGACGCGAAGCACGCTAAGACACTGCCGGCGTTATTGAAGTATCTGGACGAATCGTTGAATCCGGATTTTATTTTGACGACGGGCGACATGGTCAGCAGCGGCGGCGGCAAAGTCGGGCCGGGCTATTACGAAATGCTGACACAGGAAATTGGACCGGAGATGCGCAAGCGTCCGTGGTGGCCGGCGATCGGCAACCATGAACTTTCCGGCGGTGCGATTACCGGGCGCGACGCACTCGTTATCGACAGTGAGCAACTTCTGAAAAATCAGGCGTCGGGCGTTGAGAATTTCAAAAAGTTCTACAATCTTGATAATGAATATTTCAGTTTCACGTGCCGCAACTGCGCATTCATCGCGCTGCCATTTCGCTATCCGACAGGCAAGCATGTGGAGTGGTTGGAAGCGGAGTTGAAGAAGGCGGCCGACGAAAAAAAACACATCATCATTTTCAATCACGCTCCGTTTTTCACAGCCGGAGCGAAGTTGCCGAAAGAGATTCCAAACAAGGAGACAGACGTGACCGCGCTGTTTCAAAAGTACCATGTAAACGCGGTATTTTCCGGGCACGATCATGGGTACTATCGAACGGTTCGCAGCGGCATCCCGTACTTTACTTGCGCGGGTGGAGGCGCGAAGATTTATCCAGGGACGCGCATGAAGGAAGCGTTGCCGGAAGACGTCTACTACTACGGCGTGCCCAAGTCATTTGAAAAGGGTGCAAAGGCGCCTCAATTTATTCTCCACAAGAACGACGGCAGCGCGGATAAAATCACCGACGTTGCGGACCAGTTCATGTGCATCATCGACGTCGACGGCGACAACATTAATTGTTTCACGATCACCACGAAGGGCGAGAAGTGGGACGAGATTATTTTGTCGAAATAACATTAATCGGGCTAATAAATCTGGCCATCGGCGTCCGACTTCCTGATAATCAGGATCATCGTAATCATTCAAAACGGAGATACGCATGACGGACAGACGAATGGCACACGGCAGCGCAATGAAGGTCGTAATTTGGGTGCTTGTGGTTGCGCTGATTGCGGGCGGCGGAGGGTTCGCGTATCTTAAAACGCGGCCGAAACCGGTCGATCCGAAACTCAAGGAAACGACAGCTGTCACCGTCCCGCCGCAAGGCATCGCGCCTTTTGATCCGAAGCAGCTGATGGCAAAACTCAATGAGCGCATCACGACGGATAAATTCCGTTTCGCCGTCATCGGCGACACGAAACACGCACCGACTCTCCCGGCGCTTGTGAAGTACCTCGAAGAGTCTGTTCACCCCGATTTCATGCTGACGACCGGCGACATGGTCAAAAGCGGCGGCGGACAACCTGGACCGGGCTATTACGAAATGCTGACCCACGAGCTGGGGCAATCGATGCGGAAATATGCGTGGTGGCCGGCGATCGGAAATCATGAAATCAGCGGCACCCCGGTCATTCAAAATAAATCCGAAGGCGCTGTGATGGCGCAGAATCAGCAGAGCGGTACTGAGAACTTCAAACGCTTTTACAATCTCGACAGCGATTACTACAGTTTCGCGTTCCGAAACAGCGTCTTCATCGCGTTGCCGTTTTTTCCAGCGAGTTCGAAACAGAAAGCGGAAGCAGAATGGCTCGCGAAAGGGTGGTTTGAAAGCGAATTAAAAAAAGCCACGGACTCGAAGAAGCATATTTTCGTTTTCAACCACACGCCGTTTTTTACGGTCGGTTCGAAGGGAGCGGATGACGTTCCCAACATCGAAACCGGATTTACGAAACTCTTCAAGCAGTACGGCGTGAAGGCCGTTTTCTCAGGGCATGATCACGGCTATTATCGAACGATTCGAAAGGGCATACCCTACTTCATCAGCGCGGGCGGCGGAGCGACGATTTACGCGGGCAAACGGATCAAGGAAGCACTGCCTGAAGACGTTTATTACAATGCGCCCACAAACAGTTTTGTGAATGGTAAGCCGACGAAATTTGTCCTGCATCAAGGCACAGCGACGCCGGAGAAAATAACGGACACGCCAGACCAATTCATGTGTGTTGTCGACGTCGACGGAGACACCATAAATTGTTTCACAGTGACAGCCAATGGCGAGAAGTGGGATGAGATCCAGTTGTCAAAATAGAATCGTATTTTGTCAAGCCAAGTGGACAGAGATTCGATATCGACGGGCACGGATTCGCTCGGAGGATGATGTGCGCTCATTGGAAATGGGACTGTAACATTTGAGTTATTTTTCGTTGCTGGAATGCCGAAACCTACTGAAGGGGGATTTCAGGGGGTGAACGATGGCTCGGCGATCGATTTCCCCGGCGGCGTTGGCGCAGGCACAGGAGTTGGTTCCGTTTTTGGCGGAGATGATCGAACAGCGCGATCCCTGCCTGGATGGTTTGGATTTCAATCAGATTGAAGCC
>JANXLS010001224.1 GCA_025355035.1 Planctomycetota bacterium
GGCCATGCCACGGATGTCTTCACCGGATGGGCCTGCGACTATCTGGAAGAGCGTGCAAAAGCCGCGCAACCCTTCTTCCTTTATCTCGCGTACAACGCCCCGCACGATCCGATTCAGCCTCCGCCGGAGTGGGTGACAACAGTCATGCAACGCGAGCCCGGCATGGACCTGCGCCGAGCGAAACTCGTCGCGTTAATCGAGCATCTCGATGCAGGAATCGGGAAAGTCCTGGAGACACTCGACTCAACCGGACTAGCCAAAAACACCCTCGTGATCTACACGTCGGACAACGGCGGCGTCCTTGAAAATGGAGCGAATAATGGCCCCTGGCGCAGCGGAAAAACACACATGTACGAAGGTGGACTGCGTGTTCCCGGCGCGGCGCGTTGGCCCGGCGTCATTGCGCCCGGAAGCCAGACGACGCGCATGACGCTGACGATGGACGTCTTCGCCACAGCGTGTGCCGCGGCCGGCGTTGCGTTACCGCCGAAGCTCGACGCCGTCAGTTTCCTCCCAACATTGCGCGGCGAAACTGAACCGCCAAGCGCGCGCGATTTTTATTTCGTCCGGCGCGAAGGCGGACCGATGTACGGAGGAAAAACGATCGAAGCCTTCCGCCGCGGGCCATGGAAAATCCTTCAGGACAGTCCCTTCGCTCCAATCGAATTGTACAACCTCGCGTCCGACCCGTTGGAGGCCGAAAACCTCTCCAAGAAAGAGCGCAAAGTATTTCTGGAACTCTCCGAATCGCTGCGCAAGCAGGTTCAAGTAGGCGGACAAGTCCCATGGCAAGCGCCTTCGGGCACACACTAGAGCGGTTTTCAAATGTCTGAAGACAAATCTGCTTGCGACGGGCTGCGCGGTACTTCGTCAGACTCGCTTAACGTAGTCTCCAAATACGTTTCGCTCGTCTTCCTCGTCCCGCTTTCCCGGCGCGGCGCATCTTTGTCTCCATCCATTTGAAAAATGCTCTAGATCGCGAACGCGTTCACTGCATCGACGAAAATTTTCTGTAAAAAAAGCGCGCACGACTTTGGGTCCGTGCGCGCTCCAACAACCGTATTCGTCTCTCTTTTAATATTCGCGTTTCTTCAACCCCGGCTCCGGCTGCGGATACATTCCGTCTGCGTCCGGCGTAACTGGGGCTGGGGAGTCCTTCGTCAGCGTTTCCAATCCCGGCGCGAATTCGTGGTCGCAATTCAGCATTTGGTCGAACGTCACCGTCTGGCCAATGTGCGCCGCCATGCGTCCCATGCTCGTCGCCACGCTCGCTTCAACGCCGCGTTTCACTTCGTTGTACGGCTTGTCGTTGCGGATCGCGTCGATCAGCTCATCCCATTCGTTCTGGTACGCACTGGTCTTGTCATTCGATTCCCACACCAGATTTTTCGGATCGTCGTTCTGTCCTTTGAAGATCGCGGATGGCCCGTCGCAATCCTTGTTGCGCGACGCGATCGCCAGCCCCTTCGTTCCGTGCACGTAGCTCGAATACATATTTTCGGCGCCCGCCATGCAGCGACCGTCAAAGAACATCTTCGAACCGTCCGGATACGTGTACTCGATCGCGTAGCTGTCAAAATTCTGATCGACGTACCTCACGCCGTTTCCAGCGCTGCGATAGTTCCGTCCGCCGACGCCCTGGGCCTTGATCGGCCACGCGTTCTTCATCCAGCACAAATGATCGATGATGTGAATATAGAAGTCGCTGAACGCCCCGCCACCAGCCCACAGCAACGCGTGGAATTTCTGCACCTGATAATCCAGCTCGCTGATTCCCTTCGGCTTCGGCAGCGTGTTGAAATGTCCCACTGGACCTGACATGCGATAGCCGCGCATCGCGATGATCTCGCCGAGTTCGCCGTTTTGAATTCGGTCATGGAGTTCAACCAAATTCTTGGCATGCCGCGACATCAGCCCCACGCCGACTTTCAAGTTCTTCGCAGTGGCCTCTTCGCCCAGCAACAGCATCCGCTTGCTCGTCGGACCGTCCGCCGTCAGCGGCTTCTCCATGAAGACATTGACGCCCTTCTCGATCGCGTATTTGAAGTGCACCCCGCGGAATGCCAGCGGTGTCGCAAAGATTGCAACGTCGCCCTTCTTTAGACAATCGATCGCCTTCTTGTATGCATCGAAGCCGATGAACCGGCGATCCTCCGGCACGTCCATCTTGTCCTTATTGTCGGGAAATTTTTTGGAGAGGCTTTCGAAACTGGCTTTCATCCGATGCTCATAAGCATCCGCCATGGCTACCAGCTTGACGGGTCCGGTCTTGGTGTCCAAAGCGTTTTTCGCCGCCCCGCTGCCACGACCGCCGCACCCGATCAACGCCACCTGAATCAAATCATTTCCCGCCGCCCAAGCGCGCGAGCCAATCGCCCCCGCCAAGGCCGAAAGAGCAATCGCGGGAGCCGTCGTTTTCAAAAAATCGCGACGTGAAGTCGTCTGTGTCTCACTGTTTTTCATCGTGATAATGGTATCCTTTCGCAGTGAATACACCACCGTTCTGTATCGATTGCGCAAAAAAACATCTGGCGAGCGCAATTCCTCATGGTGGGGGTACGGAGATGCAATAAAAGGGACCGAGACCGTTTCTTGTGAGTCGCGCGCGCCGCTAAAATCTCACGCTCTCCCCTCACCCCGCGCATGGGTACATGCGTCGACCCTCTCCAACAGGAGAGGGCAACGGCCTGCCCCTACCCCACTAATTTCACGGTTCGCTTTTCCTTTGCACTTAACACGGCCGAATCCACAATTTGCTGACCAACCCGGCTGAGTTCGGGCGACAACGGGCCCTCAATCGGCTTGCCCTTCTCGATGCAATCCAACACGTATTGCACTGGATTTTGTCCGGGGAATTGCAGGGAATCGACCGGCATCTCAAAACCCTCCGGCCGTTGCCGCGTCTGCACCCGAACCGTTTTGTCGTAATCGTATGCGCTGACCGTTCCTTCCGTGCCGACGACCACGAATCCGCAGCGCGGCTGAGGCTGCAAAATCCACGGATCGGTAAACGTGCCCCAGCGCGTCTCCATTTTCGACAACCCGTGAGCGTAGCGCACCACTGTCACGCTGTGCTCATCGACTTCCAGTCCCTTCGGCTCATCGACCACCGTTGTTACTTCGATCGGCGCGCGCCCGTTCTGGAACCACGTCCCCATCGTCGCGCCGTAGCCCATGTAATCCAGCAGCGACCCGCCGCCTTCCGATTTTTTGTAGAACCAACTGTTTGGCTTTTGCGCCGCCACATCCTCGGCCGTCACAACGACCTTGTCCGCCGCATGCCACAACGGCCCGCGGTTTCCGCCGTAATGATGGAATTCCACGCACTCGCCAATCGTCCCTTCATCCAACAGCCGACGCACCGTTGTGTACGGCGGAAACCAGCGCAGCGGCCAGTTGATCGCGAGTTGCTTCCCACTCTTTTTCATCGCCGCGATCATCGCGTCCGCTTCTGCCAGCGACGCCGCAAATGGCTTCTCCACGATCGCATGGACGCCATAAGGAGCTACCTTCTCGACCCACTCCCCATGCTTCGCCGTCGCCGGGCAGAGCAGCACCAGATCCGGCTTCGTCTGCTCCAAACACGCGCGGTAATCCGTGAACGCCAGCTCCGGCGGAATGTTAAAATTCCGCAGAACGTCCTTCATCCGCCCCGGCGTATCGTCGCAGACACCGACAATCTCAACATTCGGATGCTCAAACGCCATGCGCAGATTGTCACCCATGTGCATGTGATCGAAATTAATCCCAGCCACTCGCCACTTTCGCATGTGAATCTCCGGTTGAATTGTGATGAAGGAACTCGCTTGCGGCATTTGTCTCGTAAAGAACCAAAGACGCAATGGAAAAAAGAATGAAATACGCGTTTGAACAAGCTTCATTCGCAAATTACGGCGCGGCCGACTTCGCTCGGTCAAATCCCACTGTCCGCCCAGGCACGTCGAAATGTACCGCCAGGAGCGTCTTGAAAAACGGCGTCCCGATCACGTTCAATTGTGCAAGCCCCGCCCGCGCAACCGGCCCCATCACGCTCGACCCATCCACCACGCGCCCCTCAATATTTGCGAACGAGCCCTTGCCGAATTCCAGTGTCGAAAACGTCGTCAGATACACCGGTAAATCCTGCTTGATATTGACATCGAAAACACGCGCCATCGCCAGCGGCGGTTCTGTCACAGCGTATCCCAGCTCCGCTGGTTTTTTGAACGCAACGACCATCGGCGTATCCGCGCCTGTATCCAACAGAAACGTCACCGCGTTTTTCTGGTTGAGCGTCCCAACACAATGCGGCCGCAACGGCGATGATCCCGGCACTTGCACCAGCGTTTGAGAAATCCGCTCGATTCCAGCGCTTGGGCTCGGAAGCTTCGACCCCGCAGGCCACAGGACCAGTTCCGAACGTTCGAAGTCCAGCGAGCACCGCGTTTTTCCCAGCACATCCATTCCCAGCACGAAATCGATCTGTTCGAACTTCGTCCCCGGCCCTTGATCCATCCGCGCCATCGTCTGATTCTTGATCACATTTTCGCCGATTTTCAGCGAATCCGCCGACACCATCTGCACTGAAAACCGCCCGGCCATATGTCCCAGCAAATTCTCCGCACCGACCGGTTTCAGCCCATCGACTTTCACGCGCGCTGAATTCAACAGCGACACTTCCGTTCCCGTATCGACAATCGCTTCCGCGTCCACTTTGTCGTTGAACCGCACCATTATAAATATCCGATTCCCGACAATCTTAAACGGCACAACATTCGTCCCGCGCGGATATTCCGGCGCCTTTTTCGCGACCGATTCGGCTTTTTTCGTCACCTCATTCGGCTTCGTTACCGGAGCAGTCAACTCCGCCAAACCCGCTTTCGCCCCAGCATGTTTCGCATCGATTTTCAAAGCCGCTTCGAACTCTGCGATCGCCTCCGCCTTCTTTGAATTCAGAACCAACGCCCGAGCCAAACCGCAATGCGCTTCCGCATTCGCGTCGTCGTAAACCAACGCCCGCCGATAGCTCGTCTCCGAAAGCGCCATGTCACCGCTCATTGCGTAACACCGCCCCAGATTATTCCAGACCGAAACATCCGCCGACGGCAAAGCCGACAGATCGTTCAACGTGCGCAACGCCCCAGCCAAATCCTTGCGCTGCACTTGCAAACTCGCCAGCATCGTCCGAGCCTGAACATTCTCCGGCTCCGTCGCAATCAATTCCTCAACCCACTTCCCCGCATTCGGATCACCTTTTCGCAGAGCCAAATCGGCCAAACCCACGCGCGCCGGAAAGTATTTCACATCGATCTTCAACGCCGCGGCATAGGCTTTTTCCGCACCGCTCGAATCCCCCAACGCCAACTTTGCCGCCGCCAAATTCGCCTGAGCTCCCGCGGATTCGGGTCTCAACGCAATCGCCGCCTCCAACACCGGCACCGCCTCCGCCGCGCGCTGCTCTTCAACATAGGCCCCGCCCAAATTCACCAACATCAGCGCGAACACCTCCCGCCGCTTCGCATTTCCCAACACATAGCCCGACTTCAAATCGCTCTCGTTCAATTTGAATTCATGCTGGTAGTACGCGTCCGCATGTTCCATCCCGCGTTGTGCCGGATCGAAATTTCGTCGCGTCGTCCCGTCATTAAAACGAACCAACATATGCCCCGAATCCGACGATCGGCTCGGTACCGGCACGCCATACATTTTGATTCCCGTCTCTTCCGCCAGAGCCAGACACAAGACCGAAAGTCCCAAACAATTCCCGCGCCTATTCCGCAACACATCCGTCAATAAAAACGCGGCGGAATCATCCCGCTCGGGCAGTCCGAATTGTTCTTTCGCAAATAGAAATCGAGTCAAACATTCAGCCTGCGTTTTCTGAAGACTGTTGCCGCCAAGGAGCGCATTGAATTCGCCTGCCAGTTTCTTAAAGCTTTTGCGCTCCGCCTCGATATCGAGCTCCGGATGTGCTTGCTTACAGATCAACAACGCGGCATCTAACACCCGTACTTGAGCTTCCGGCCTTCGCACATAATCCAACACCTCGCGCGACA
>JANXLS010001237.1 GCA_025355035.1 Planctomycetota bacterium
ATGATCTGCTCGGAGCCAGCCAGGAACACAAGATCAAGCCGAAGAAATTCGCGCAGACCGACATCGACGAAGTCATTCTTGGCCACACCAACGAACCGGAATATAAGAAGCTTCAATCGAACGACATGATGGAAGCGTTTCGGGATCGAACGGTCAAGATCGACGTGCCGTACAACACGCGCTTGTCCGACGAAATCGCGATCTATCAGCGTGACTTCAACCGCAAGAATGTGAAGAAGCACATCGCCCCGCACACGATCGAAATCGCGGCCATGTGGGCCGTGTTGACGCGCTTGGAAGAACCGAAAAAGGCTCAGCTTTCGCTGCTCCAAAAGCTGAAATTGTACAATGGGAAGACGCTCCCAGGATATACGCAGGACAACGTCCACGAACTGAAAATGGAAGCGCCGCGCGAAGGCATGAACGGCATTTCGCCGCGCTACATCCAGGACAAATTGTCGAATGCGTTGGTGTCGCTGGACAGCGTGACGTCGGTCAATCCGTTCATGGTGTTGAACGAATTGGAAGCCGGCCTCGCGCATCATTCGTTGATCTCGAATGATGATCTGCGCAAGAAGTACAAAGAACTGCTCGCGGTCGTGCGCGAAGAATACGAGGAGATCGTGAAGAACGAAGTTCAACGCGCGATCAGCGCCGACGAGGACGCGATCGGCAAACTGTGCCAGAATTACATCGACAACATCAAGGCGTACACGCAAAAGGAAAAGGTCCGCAACAAGTACACGGGCCAGGTCGAACCGCCGGACGAACGCCTGATGCGCAGCATCGAAGAAAAGATCGATATCCCCGAAAGCCGCAAAGACGATTTCCGGCGCGAGATCATGAACTACATTGGCGCACTGGCGATCGACGGCCGGCAGTTCGATTTCCGGATGAACGAACGCCTGCACCGCGCGCTCGAATTGAAGCTTTTCGAGGATCAAAAAGACTCGATCAAACTCAGTTCGCTGGTGTCGAGTGTGGTCGATCGCGAAACGCAGGAAAAGATTGACATCGTCAAAAGCCGCCTGATTCGCAACTTCGGCTACGACGAAGAATCCGCGACGGATGTGCTGAACTTCGTGGCGAGCATTTTCGCGAGAGGGGATACGAAGAGCGGTAAGAAGTGACGCTAAGGGCATGCCTGACTCGGGAAAGAGGCCGCATGGCCTTTAGGAACTTCTGAATCGACAGAGGACCGCGCTATGAAATCCGACTGCAGTTTCGACCCCTTCGCCGCCGATCAAGCGCGTCCGCGCAGAA
>JANXLS010001244.1 GCA_025355035.1 Planctomycetota bacterium
CAGATTGAGCGGCTGACCGTAGCGGCTGAACGCGAGCTTGTCCTGCGTTCCTCCCTGCGACTGGATCGCAACCATTTTGTTGCCGAGTTTATCCGCGATGATTCCTGCGGTCGTTGGGATGGCCCATGTTTCAGCCTGCCACTTGCCATCGGCTTCCAAACCTTCATAAATCTTCGCCGGTTCCGCTGCGGCAGTGGCGGCCGGCTTGATGTTGACGAGGGGATCGATGCGCTTGATGGCGTCGGCCACTTCGGCGTCGTCGGGATGGCCTTCGGCGTACTTCGTGTAATTCTCCAAAGCCTTGTCGAGCTGGCCACGCTGATCGTAAGCCATCGCGAGTTGTTTCAGAAGTTCTGGGCCGGCACCTTCTTTTTTCTTTTCCCCGTAGGTTTCTTCTTTGAGAACTTCGAATACTTTGATGGCGTCGGGCCACATGCTGCGTTCCATCGCCCACATGCCGACTTTGTACTGCCCTGCGATGTCGTCTTTATCGAGTGAAGCCAAGCGCGTATTGACACTGTAGTTGAGCGCTTTGATGTTCTCGCGCGGAACGTTGACGCGAGCCTGTTCTTTGCGAATCAGCATGATCACGCTTTCGGGCAATTCCTTGTGAATCTTGCCGTACAACATTTCGCCAGACAGCATTTCAATGTTATCGTCTTCGTCAATTTTCCTGGCTGTTTCAGCGCTTGCTGCGGCCGTGTCGATTTCGGTATTTTTATCTTTTTTTGGAGGGCCTTTTTTACCCGCTCCGTCTTTCTTGGCGCCTGCAGTCTTGTTGCCACCGGCCGCATCTTTCCCGCCTTTTTTTGCACCTCCGGCTTCGCCCGGCTTGCCACCCGCTCCTGCCCCTGCGCCTTCGGCGGCAGCGGCTTCTTCGGGCGTTTTGAAACGTAGAACATTTCCGGTGGCTTTGCTTCGGACGACTTTGTCCGGCTTTTCGGGCGGCACATTCGGGTTGGCTTGGTCGGCTGCAAGCATAATCGATGGCCCAATGGATAAAAACAGCGCGATGAGCGTGCGAAATTTCATGGGTTTCTCCGAGCTTTGGCGGATGAACAGTTGCCAAGCCATGTTATAGTCGATAATACACCTGATCGGGGGTTCCGTCACGCCAATTTGGCGTTTCTTTGGTTTTGTGATCAGCGGGGCATTTGCATGAAAAAGAGCCCGACGTTATGGGATCGATTATTGAGTCCATTGACGCGCCCGCCCGCGACGCAGGACGATGTCGTCTTCGGGACTGATTTTCTTTTGCAGCTTGAGCGATTGCGCGTTGCCGCGCTCAAAGCGTTGGGTGGCGGATTGCGGGAAGGGCATCGACTGGGTGCGTATAAAGGTGGGCAGCTCGAGTTTCACGGGCATCGCGATTATTCGCCCGGGGATGAGTTGCGGTACCTGGATTGGAATTCGTTCGCGCGGTTGGATCGTCCATACATCAAAGAATTCGCGCGCGAAGAATCGGGTGTTTTGCATATTTTGATCGATGCGACGCCATCGATGAGTCTCGGGACGCCGTCGAAGATTGTCTTTGCTCGGCGCGTCGCAGCGCTTTTTGCGCATGTGGCTTTGGCGAGCAAGGATTCGGTCCACTTTCTAGTCTTCAACGGCCATTCTGCGCCGGAACACTTCCCCGCGCGGAATGCAAAGACGATGACGCAGGCGGTTCTTGCATTTCTCCAACGAGTGGAATGTGATGAAACGCATTTCGATGGAGCGCGCGCGCGGAGTGAAGCGGATGCTTACGTTTTGCGTGATGCGGCCAGTGAATTTCTGAAACGCAGTCCGCGTCGAGGCGGCGTGTTGGTGATTGGCGATTTTTGGCAGGAGGAGAGCGAAATTGCCGAGAGCGTGTCGCGGTTGACTCAGGCGGGGTTTGATGTGTCGGCATTGCATACGTTAGCGGACGAGGAGATCGAGCCCTCTGCAAAAGGCGAGCTGATGGTGAGTTCCGTTGAGAGTGGTGCTGCGACGGCGCTGTGGTTCGGAGGCGATAGCGTGGCGCGGTACGGCGAGGAATTGGAGAAGCATCGCGCGGCGGTGGAAGCGATTTTTCGAAAGCGCGGCGGGAATTATTTGTTTGCTTCGAGCGGCACGTCGATTGAAAAAGTGTTGATCGCGTCGCTGCGGCAGCGGCGTTGGTTGATTTGAAGGGGATGTTGGGTACGGACAATTCGCTCGAACCGGACGCTCAATAATATCAAAAAAGAAAGGGCGGCTCGAAAGCCGCCCTCTCGGACTTCCAGTTAATGTTGCTTCGTATTCATGTCCTCAGAACCAAGCCCTTCGGTCGATTTCGTGAGTTGCGCATTCGACACTTTCGCCCCTGTTCCCCAGACGCGAATCGGCAGGATCAACATCGCGTAACCAAGCCACTGCAACCGGTTTTGAATCGCTGCCGCCGTTTGGTTGTGGAGGATGCTTGAGAAGAACGTTTCGCGTTGGAAGACCAGCTTCCCGGCGAAGAACATCGCGTTGCGGAAACGCAGCGCCGCTTCCATACACAGTTCCGCCGCCGGTTCAACCGGTTCGTTGCCAATTTCCATCAAGCCGGTCGCAGCCATTCCGAACTTCTTGGCGAGCGCGACGTAATTCGCCAGCGATTCTTTGGTCTGCAGTTCAAGCGATTCCAGTTCCATCGCTCCCTTGAAATTGCCTGAATCGATCACGCCGACTGAGACAAAAACGATTTGCTTGAAGTGCGGGAAGATGCGGCGGATTTGCGTGAATGCGTGAATGCCCAATCCGGCGTAATTTCCAACGAGCAGAACAGCCGTCGGTGCCATTAAATCGAGTTGCGCGGGCGCCGTCATTTCGCGGCCCGGGTCCAGTTCGCTTGGATTAATCGTGACGAGCCCGAGCTTCGAATAGACCGTGCGGTAGTAATTTCTAATCAGCAGACACAATCCGATCAGCACCCCGGTGACAACCAATGTCACCCAAGCGCCTTCGCTGAATTTCTCGTACACGGTTAAACATAAAATGGTAATACAAAGGCAGAGCCCCGTTAAATGAATTGGAAGCGCCTTCTTCCATTCTTTATGGTCCTTGCGATGAGTAATGTAGAACTTGCACATACCCAATTCGGTGAGAGAGAAAGTAATGAATACATTGATGGAGTACATGGTGACAAGTACATCCGTTTTGCCGCCGGTGTACCATAGCGACGAGAGTGCCAGCGCGCCGATGATCAGCACGCCCCAGTGCGTCGTCAGGCGTTCGGAGAGCGAACTGAAACGGTGCGGCAGCCACGAATCCAGGGCCATGTTTGACATGACGCGTGGGCCGTCAATGAATCCGGTTTGTGCGGCGATCAACAACAGCAGCGCTTCCGTAACGAGCGTCAGTACAACAAACCAGTTTCCGAAGATCGGCGAATCTTTGACGAGATTGCGCAGCAACACGGCGTTCATCGGCGAATCACCGTCGGTCTGGATGCCGGTCAGATAATACGCGAAGAGGATACCGCCGGCGGTAATGGCCAGTGATGCGGCCATGTAGAGCATCGTGCGCTTCCCGGTTTCTACTTTCGGATCGCGCATGATCGCCAATCCATTCGAGACAGCTTCGATGCCCGTAAACGTTCCGGCACCGCGCGAAAAGGCGAGGATAAAGATGCTGAACATTCCGATCAGTCCGATCTTCGGATCATGATAGGCAAGACCTGTGGACGTGGCCACCTCGCTCAACTTATGGGGAATTTCAACGCCGTGTTTGACGAAAATAGAACCCAGCATCACCACATGCGTCAGACAGAACATAAGGAAGATCGGCACCAAAACCGTAATCGATTCCTTGATCCCGCGCAGATTCATGATGATCAACAACAGCACGACTCCATACTCAATCGGCAATTTTAAATCGGCGAGTTTGTAGAGCACATCGACCGTCTTGCCCTCTTGTAAATAAGAGGTCGTGTAGAAAACATGATCCTTGGGCAAAAAGTCGAAGATCGCATCCGCGCCAGCTGCAATGGAAACGGTAATCGTC
>JANXLS010001274.1 GCA_025355035.1 Planctomycetota bacterium
CATAAAAATATTGAGAGGCCAACCGCGCGTGTGCTTGAGCGCCATCACGGCTTGTTGCAGTCGCAGATCGGTTTCAGGAAAAGCATCGCGATTCAATTTCACCGGAATGAAATCGGCGTTCAAACGATTCGCAACTTCGAAGTCGCTGAGCACGGCTCGTTCCATCTCCGCACCCGCGCGAATGCTGTTGGCGGTGACAAAAACATAGACAGGCTTGTGCGACTTCATCGCTTCGTCAAACGTTTCAGGACTCCACGATCGCCAGCGGACGACGCCGCTGCGTTTGGCAACGGCAGGATCGCTGGGACGCACAGTGCCGGCGCGAGCAATCCAAGCGGGTGAAGCAGTGTCTTCGGCGGCTGCGAAAGAGGCGGCGAGAAGAAGCAGGATGAAATCGATTTTCTTCATTCGAATTTCCGTTTAGCCCGGCTTACGCCCCAACTTCTTTCAGTGCATTATCAATGGCGCCAAAGTACATCATCATCATTTTGAAAATGTTCCAGATCACAAAAAGCGCAACGCAGCCATAGATGATTTTCGGAAGCCATTCAGCGAGCAGAGTGATGGCGCCGATGTAGCGTTCGCGGGCGTATCCTGCGAGGCGGCTGAGTGTGGCGTCCAAGGCGCCGGAGACTTCGCCGGTGGAGACGGCGGCGCTGAATTCTCGGGGCCAGAGGCCGGTGGTTTCTTCGCGCAGCGCGGGGCCGATGGGATTTCCTTGGCGCGCGTTGAGCGACAGGCGTTCGAGTTCTCGGCGGTATAGCCCATTGCGCATGGCACACGCGGTCTGGTCCAATGCCTGAACGATGGGCAGGCCTGCGTTCAATAAATTCGCGAGAAGATCCCCGAATTCAGAGAGGCTGCGTTGGCGTTCGATGTGGCTGACAAGGGGTAATCGGAGCATGATCCGGTCGATGTTCGTCGCGGGGAGCGGTTTGCCGTCCGCGCCGACAACCGGCGAATTCGCGCGCGATTTGAAGAAGATGAAACCGCCGACGACCACTCCGATGGCGGCGACAAGCGGCACCGCGACCGATGCCAAATATCCTGCGATGCTTCCGCCCGCCACGAGTGCGGGCAGCGGCGCGATGAATGAAGCCAGAAACAGCGTTCCGGCAGGCATGATCAATTTGCTGAGAATCGTGCGCCGCGAGTTGTACCAAAGTGCCCGCTGTTCAACGAGGGAACTCAGGACTTTTTCGATGCGCCCGGCGGACCATCCGGCTGCAAGGATCGCGCGTTCGGCTGAGGATAAAACGGGCGAGAGAGCTTGGAGAACCTCAACGATCCCTTCGCCTTGCGCGGTTCGCTCGGACGCGCGTTGAAAGCAGCGGCGGGCTGCGCCGACAGTGATTTCAGAGCAAAGCAGCAGCGCTTCATCCGATGCAATCCCAGACTCCAGCTGAATGCGCCAGGATCGGAGGGCTTCGGTGACGAGTGGGTCAAGCGTGTCTGGCATGGAAACTCAGTTCAAAGTTCAAAGTTGGAAGTTCAAAGTAAGTTAATGGTTCCAACACGCGGTCCAATGGGTCTGAAAACTTTGAACTTTGAACCTTAACTTTGAACCGCCGTTTAGTGTTCGTCGTGTTCGTGATCGTCCACGGATGCTGGGACGGGTGTGACGGGTCCGAGGCGTTCTATTTCGGCGATGAGTTCACGGGTGTCTTCGCCCCAGAGATCGAAGAGGCGCAGGATGGTGTCGCCGATTTTATTGTTCGGCGTGCTGGCTCCGGCAGTCACGCCGATGGTGAGCGTTTCTTTCTGGGGCATCCAGTTTTCGCTCATGATTTCAGTGTGCGCGCCCACGGGCAGATTGCGGATTTGGGAGCGGGAGATCATGCAGCCGGCGTCGTCGATGTGGTAGGAAGGGACGCTGCGGTGATGGCCGATTTCGGCGAGATGGGTAGTGTTCGACGAATTGTATCCGCCGATGACGATCATTAATTCCGGCGGCGTTTGCATCATCGCGTTGACGGCGTCCTGGCGATCCTGCGTGGCGCTGCAAATCGTATCGAAACTGCGGAAACGTTGCTTGGTTTCGTCGGGCCCGTATTTTTTCATGAACGCTCCGCGAAGGCGCGTGCCGATTTCCATTGATTCGGTCGAGAGCATCGTGGTCTGGTTGGCAAGGCCGAGCAGACCGAGGTCTTTGTCGGGATCGAAATTGGCGGAGAATGCCTTTGCGAATTTCGCGAGGAAGTGTTCGCGGTTGCCGTTGCCGAGGATGTATTCACAGACGTAATCGGCTTCGTCAAGATCGCGAACGATGAGGTAGCGGGCTCCGGCGCGGCTGGATGTCGCGATCGTTTCTTCGTGATTGTACTTGCCGTGGATGATGCTGGTGTACTGGTCGCGGGCGTATTTCTCGACACTGGTCCAGACCTTCACGACGGCTCCGCAGGTCGTGTCGACGAGGATGCAGTTCTTTTCTTTGAGGATTTCGATTTCTTTGACGGGCGCTCCGAAAGCGGGAAGAATCACCACGTCGTCCTTGGTGATGTCGCTGTAGGTTTCGCCGTTGTTGTAACCGCCGGAGAGGAAGAGGAATCCCATGTCGCGCAGGCTTTTGTTGACCGACTGGTTGTGAATGATTTCGTTGGTGATGAAGATGCGTTTGTCGGGGTAGCGATGACGGGTCTGGTAGGCCATGTCAACGGCGCGTTCGACGCCATAGCAAAACCCGAATTCTTTGGCGAGGCGGACGGTCAGACCGCCGCGGGTGATCTGGTAGCCCTTCATTCGCAGCAGATCGACGACGCGGCTTGCGTAGGCGGCCTCCAGCATTGGTTTGACAGTTTCTTTAAGTCCGAAGCCCTTGCGGTGGTACTCGCCCATTTTAGTCGATCGCTCCCTTGATTGAACGGTTTTAAGGTCTATTGACTATACGCGAACGGCGGCGAATTTAAACATAAATTCTGACGCGTTGGAACGTCGTCCCGCGATTGTATTTTGAAGTAGACAAATGGCCAACTGTTTGCACCAACGGCGAGCCCATACGGCGTGCGTAGGCCATGCTGAGTCGTTCTTTGTGGCGAAACCATGTGTGCAAATCACAGCAATGGCGTATACAGTGAAGCGTATCTGAGAAGACGTTTGCACGACCAAGGGATAAACATGGAACGGTGTCGAATTTTCACAAGTCTTGCGTTTGACGCGCTAGCGGCGCTATCGCTGTTTTTAAGCATGCAGATGGCAAGCGCAGCTACGGTGATTCTGGATATTTCGTCACCGAGTGGCGGCGAAGTCTTTATCGTGGGGCAGACTCAGAATGTGCGCGTGAACACCAAATTCAAGATGGTGAGCGTTGAATTGAGCCGCGATAGCGGGGCGACGTTTACGGCGTTGGGGACGATCGACAACACTTCGCAGGATGTGTCCAAACACAATGTGTTGAGTTTCACGGTTGCGGCTCCGACGGCGACGAATTGTCTTGTTCGCGTGACCGGGACGTCGAAAACGGGGAACGTTTCGGTGACCTCAGGCGCATTCATCATTACGGTGGGCGATTCGCTGGATCCGGGATTTACTCCAACACTTGCCGACGGAACGGTGACCAACGCAACGCTTGCAAATAATTCCGTGACGAATTCGAAATTGGCGGACAAGAGTGTGACGGCGGCGAAGCTGAATTCGGGTGTGGCATCGACGGGGTTTGTGCTGGAAGCGGATGGAATCGGCGGGGCGCAGTACGTGCCATTGACGGTTTCAATTCCCAGCAGTTCGGTGTTCGACGCGTCGATCCATCCCGCGGCGGCGATTCAGTATTCGAAACTGAACCTGGCGAACAGCATTCTGTCGAGCGACATCAAAAGCGGAACGATTGTGGATTCAAACGTGAGTCCTGCTGCGGGAATTCAATATTCGAAACTGAACCTCTCCAACAGCATCGCGTCGGGCGACATCAAACTCGGTTCGATTCTCGATGCGCATGTCAACGCAAACGCAAACATACAGTACTCGAAGTTGAATTTATTCAACAGCATTGCGGCGAGCGACATCAAGCCGAACTCGCTGGCCGATGCTCAGATGGCGGCGAATGCAGCGATCAAGTATTCGAAGCTCAATTTATTCAACAGCATTCAAAGCACGGACATTCAGGCGGGATCGATCGGCGATGCGAACGTGAGCGCGAACGCTGCGATTCAGTATTCGAAGTTGAACCTGACGAGCAGCATTGCAGCGACGGACATCAAGCCACTTTCGATCACGGATGCGTTGGTGAGTGCAACGGCTGGGATTCATTATTCAAAGTTGAATTTAGCGAACAGCATCGCGGGTTCAGACATCAAGCCGCTTTCCATTACGGACGCGCTGGTCAGCGCGACGGCGGGGATCCAATATTCGAAGTTGAATTTGGCGAACAGCATTGCAGCGGGCGATCTTTTGGCGGGCCAGATTACCGACGTTCACATCAGCGCGACGGCTTCGATTGCCTATACAAAATTGAATTTGGCCGGGAGCGTGAAGGGCAGCGATCTGGCCTTGGCGACGGTCACACCGGACCGGATCAGCACGGCCGGTGCGTTGGCGGGGCAGGGATTGATTTACAATGGGACGAGTTTGGTATACGGGAACACCGGGTTTAGTCTGCCGTTTGTTCAATCCCAACCGCTGGCGACAACGTTGTTGGATTTGACGAGCACGTCGGGGTTCAACGTGGCGTCGTTTGCGATCAACAATCCGGTGGGGTCGAGCGCCGCGCTGATCGGCAAGACAAACGGCACCGGATCGGGCGTTCTGGGGCAAAGTGCCAACGGCGATGGCATCTTTGGGCAGAGTTCAAGCGGGACGGCAATTCGTGGGCGGAAACTGGCGAGCGAAACGGGAAGTGCGGGGATATTTGAAAATCTGAATTCAAGCAACACAAGCGAGACGTTGTCGGCGAGCACAGCGGGAACGGGGACGGCGTTTCATGCGTCCAGCAGCGCGGGCGGATCGGTTGCATTATTTGAAAGCACGAGCGCATTGGGAACGGTGCCCGTGACGGCCATCAAGAACTCGGGAAACGGCGTGGCGCTCAATATCGATATGTTCAGTGTGGGCAATACGGCGAACGCGATAACCGTAAATCAGATAGGACTCGGCAATGGGGTGATGGCGACGTCGGCGGGGGGTATCGGCGTGTATGGTCTCACAAACTCGACGAATGTGAATGGAAGTGGCGTACAAGGCGATAACGGATTCGGCGGCGCGGGCGTGACGGGGCGCGCGTTTTCGGTACAAACCGCTGGCGTTGTCGGCAACAATGGCGCAGCAGGTCCGGGAGTATTTGGTTATTCAGTGGCTGATGGCGGTTTCGGATTGTACGGAATTGGTGGCGCTGGACAGGTTGCTTCGAATTCCGTTGCCGGGCGTTTTGAGAATATCAATCCGTCCAACGGGGCGAACACTCTGGAGGTCCTTACGAGTTCTCCTGCTCCGGGATTGGATGTGACCAGCACGACGACGACAACGGGCGTGGGGATTCAAATTGCGATGCCGAACGGGACCGGCAGCGCGGCGATCAAAGTGAAAACAGGTGCGATTGCGCTTTCGTCCGATGCCAATTATGCCGCTCAGGCGAACATCAATCACGGTTATCTTGTCGTGAAGACCGCGGGTGCGATGTCGCTGCCTGTTGCAACGGTCTCGGACGGAACAACGGTATGGGTTGTGAATAGCGCGGGCGCCGACATCAGTGTTTCGAACGTGACGAGCGCGGGCGCATCAACGATAACTGCGGGCAGTGCGAAGCAATACCTTTTTATCAAATCGGTGAGCGCGGCAAATTGGATTCCGGTGCAACAGTAGTTTGTGCCGTGCAATCGGACGATCATTTTCTTTAGCGCAACTTAATTCCAAAGCAATTCGGCGAAGTGGAGCCATGCAATGCCGCAGATGATGAGTGGGTTCGGTACGATGTACTATGGGTATTCGGCGGCGGTGTATTGGGAGAAGCCGGGGATAATCGCAACTCACCAACCCAATTATGACACGGTGAATTGCGTTGTGGTTTTATTCGTGCCTGTCTTTGCGCTACGTCCGGTGCATGTGTTTGATTGCCTCGGATCAGTTCATAAAACGGTTCAATTACGTTGGACTCCGATGCTGCTGTTGCAGGCGTATCTGCGCCCGTTACTGTTGCTTACTGTGGGGATCAGCGTTTTTCTTTGGCTGGGATGTGGGCTAGCCATCGGGGTGGAACTGTATTCCGG
>JANXLS010001313.1 GCA_025355035.1 Planctomycetota bacterium
GTTGCGCGCCGAAGATTTCGACCAGAGGCAACATGCGGCGCGAGCGTTGGAAGAACGCGGCGAACCTGCGCGCGCCGTGCTCCAGCGGGCGCTGACGGACGACGATGCGGATGTGAGGTCGATGGCTGCGAAGGTTCTGGCCAAGCTTTCGCGCGGGAGTTTGCGGATTCATGTCGCGGATTTCGGAGGCCGTGCGTTGGCCAACGCGGAAGGAACGCTTGTCATTCAAGCGCAGAACACGACGGGGGCGAATGATCCAAGCCATGAGAGTCCGCTGAAATTGGATGCGAAGGGCAACGCGGAAGTGAAGCTCGAAACGCTCGGATCGATCAGTTATCAAGTCAAACTACCGGGATTCGTGGACGATGGCGAAAGCGGGCGGATGTGGACGGTGGCTCGTCCGGGCATCAATCCGGTCAATGTCACGTTGTCCCGCGGCGGGACGTTAAGGGGTTCGCTGCTCGATACCGAGGGAAAGCCAGTGAAGGATGCGTCAATCACGCTTTATTCGGGAATGACGTTCGAAGCGGATCTGGTTGAATTGCAGATCGTCTTGTATACGCAAATCATGAACGGGCCGTTTGGGGGCAATGCTGTGAGTGCTGGGAATGGGCGCATTGCGCAACCGGATGAGGATGGAAAATGGGAATTGAAGAATGTGCCCCAGGGCGTGTACACGTGTATTGCGCAGGCGCCCGGGCATTTTTCGATAATTGGCGGCGTGGTTCGCCTGCGGGAAAATAGTGCGACGAGCGTACCGGCGCTGGCGATGAAGTCGCGCAACGCGGGGAAGATTGAATTGAAGTTTAAACAAGCCGACGGAGCCGCGCTGGCGAAAACGAGTATCGCGTATTATGCCACGTCGGTGTTGACGAAAGAGCAGAAAACGCGCCTTCCGGCGATCTATCACAACACGCCACTACACAGCGATTCGGCTGAAACCGATGAAAACGGGATGCTGACGATCGAGGATTTGTCGCCAGGAAAATACATGCTCACAGCCAGTACGGATCCGGACAAGGGACCGAGCAGTGTTTTGGTGCAAACAGAGGTCGAGGTGAAGCCCGGCGTAACAGTCCGACCCGAGGCCGGCGGCCTCAGCGCGAAGTCGGGCAAGCCGGGATCGATCAAGGGACGGATACTCAGTGCAACGGGCAAGGGCGTGAAGAATGTCGGGGTTCTTCTTGAGACAGAGCGGGAATTCGTTGCTCGGCTAACGGGCATCGACCAGCCGAGGCAGTCGGCAGACATGAATGAAGTGCGGACCGATGGTAAGGGCGTGTATCGTTTCGAAAATGTAGCGCCGGGAAAATACGTGATGGGGTTTGGAACGCTTGACGCGTTTCACACCAATCCGGATGGATACGTGTTTGGCGTGGTGGTCGAGAATGGCAAGCAGACGCTGGCTCCTGAGACGGTGTTCAACAACGCGGCTTCGCAGGCGAAAGCGGTGGCGATCACCGGAAGTGTTTTTCAGCCGGATGGAACGCCTGCGGGAAATGCGCAGGTTCATTGTTTTTCGAACCGGCAATGCGTGACCGTCAGCACACAACCGGACGGTACGTTTACGTCAACAATTCCGGGAGCGAATCCGGCGACGGGCGAGGCGTCGCAGGAATACGTCGTCATCACATACGCGGATTGCAAGCCGCTGCTGGTGAAAGGACCGTTCACGATCCACCGAGATTTCCGGTTGGAGAAACAGGAATACGGATCGTTGCGTGTGGCGGTCACCGATGAAAACGGAAAGCCGCTGGCCGGAGTGCGCGTGGCTCCGTCGAACGGCACGGGGAAAGGGAATCCGTTTAACGGGATACATCAGCAGAATGCGGCGATCACGAATTCAAAGGGCGTCGCGCGGCTGAACGGACTTGCAGCGGGTGCGCGGGAAGTTGCGGCGACGTTGAGAGGATATTACATGCCGCCGCATCACGGCGACGTGAAAATTGTGAAGGATGCGGAGACGGATTTCAAGCTGGTGCTGCACTCCGGCGAACGCGTGGCGGCTCGTGTGAAACTGCCGGGCGGATTTTCGAGCGAAGACGTTATCGCCAATTTGGACAACACCGATGTTCAGAGCGTCGGGGCGAATGGCGTGGTCGTCTTCGAAGGGGTCGCGCCGGGGCCGCACGTATTCAGTGCCGATGCGCCGGGACTGGTGATCCAGCGGGCATTCCGGTTTACGCTGCCCCAGAAAACCGAGAAGACGAATGAGCTGAAAGAGTGCGTTGTCGAGTTGGTCCAGCGACACGGCTTGGCGCTGGATTGCGGCAAGGAATACGCCGGTTGCGTGGCGCAACTGGATCCGATTGAATCGATCCAGGCTCCGAACGATCATCTGGAGACATCTGGAAGCTTCACGGGATCGGTGGACGCGTCGGGGCGGGCGGAGTTCGATTCGCTTTCGCCCGGGACGTATCGCGTGATGGTCGTCTCAGCGGATTCAGCGTATGAGTCCTACGATTCGTCGCGGATTAAGGTTCATCCGACAGGCGGGCCGTTTGAAACGAAGCCGATCGGGAAACTTGCGGACGTGGCGACGATGGAGGCAGTGAAGGCGAATCTGATAATCGGAACAGGACGCGTCACCGGACATCTTCAAATTCATGGACCCGCGTTTAGTTACGATGAAAACACCTCGGCGAACATCTCTCTGGACATAAAGGGCGCACAAGCGTGGGCGAATTCGACATTGACGGACCCGCTGTCGGCGTATTTGCATCCGGCCGATCCGCTGATACTGGTCGGCACTCCGCCCGAAGGGTTCAAGCCGCGTGTTCCGGGCTCGTTTGAGATCGAAAATCTTCCTGCGGGCGACTACACGATTTTGGCGGCGTTCTACGATGGAAGTTCGGACGACGACGAAGCCGCGCCAAGTTGGTCGCAATCCACTGAAATAGCAAAGTTCACGATCAAAGCGGGCGAGCAATTGAATTTGGGCGAATTGAAATTCGAGCCGCGCGGCGACGGAAAGAAGAAGAACGCCGACGACTATTTGAAGCAGTTCTTGCGACCGGAAGATAAGGCGCAGGAGTTTGAACCGTAACAGATATGAAAAGTAGGGCGGCTGGAAAGCCGCCCTTCCGATTGATTACGGCTTCGGGGGCTTGGGATGGTCGCCCTTGTGGAGTTCCTTCAGTTTGTCCATTTGATCCGGTGTCAGGATTTCCTTCACTTTTTCCATTTCCGGCGGCGGGCCCTTCGGGCCTTGTCCGCCCTGGCCGGCGCTGTCAGCGCTCTTCTTTGCCGGCTTGTCGCCAGCGGGCGGACCGTTTTTCTTGCACTCTTCTTCGAGCGCTTTTAATTTCGTCGTTTGATCAGCGGTGAGATTTAAATCGGTTGCGTGCTTCAGAATGAATTCGATCGGATTGCCGTGTTTTTTGCCACCTGGTCCGCCACCAGGGCCGCCGCCCGCATCCGCGGCGCTGGCCAGGGACATGAATGCCAACGCAGTCAACAGAGCCAACTCGCCCAACACATGCTTGCCCGACATGATTTCATCCTCCCAAAAATTTTCGACACGAATGAATTCGATCA
>JANXLS010000026.1 GCA_025355035.1 Planctomycetota bacterium
GCCCCGCGGTTGCTCCGTGTGTGCAGCGAACGTCATTGGCTAGGATCTCCAGCCCCGGAATGGAATCGATGCGCGCGTCTTTGCTCAACAGAAGCGTCCTGTTTTGCTGGTACGCGTCGGTCTTCTGAGCACCCGGTTCCAGTCGAATCATGCCGCGATATACCGCGCGAGCCTTGTTCGCCAACGCGCCTTTGAACATTAAATCCGTCGTGCAATCCGGCGCGACGTGATGTTGGTACGTATCCATGTGAATCTTCTGGTCGCCGGTTCCGTAATACAACCCATAAAGAAATGCGTGAGCCTTCGGTTCCAGCATCTTTGACGCCATGAACGTCTTCGACCACTTCGCGCCCAAATGCGCGCTCGCAAAGTCCAGCTTGCTTTCCGCGTATTGATTCGATCGATGCGCGCCGATGTAAATCACGTTGCTGCCAGTATTTTGAATCAAAATATAATGCAACTTCGCGCCGGCTTTCAAGACTATCTCAGTCTGCGGACAACACAAATCTGGCGTTACATTTATTGCACCAGGTGCAGATGAGTAGGTCTCGATGACCGTCGCTTCAGCTCCTTCTTCGACCACAATCAGATTGTGCGGAAATAAACTCGGGCTGTCGCTACGCGTAGTAAATGCTACCTTGAATGGGCTTTCTGTTTTTATGCCCTTTGGCACATGCAGCACATACCCCGTGTTCCAGAGCGCTTGATTCAACGCATGAAACTTCCCGCCTTCGTTGATCGTATTTTCGACGCCCGCCGGAAAAACCTGTGTGCTCCAATACGCCTGCATCACCGTCGGAGCGCGTTCCGCCACCACCGCAGCCGCACCGAACTCCGCACCCTTCGCGGTATCAGCACTGTCGCAACTGCACTCCATCGCCGAATTGCCACCCGTCGGTATTGCGATACTGTCCGCGTTGAAATTCCCAAATTCGACGCGCCGCCAAATCTCGTCTCGCCGCCCCGGCATCGGCGATTGAGTAAAATGGTCGAACGCCTTCAATCGCCGTTCCGTCAAAAACGCCGGCTCATGCGATGACGCGGCGATCGATTTAATCAATGTGCTGTTCAATGCTGTCATGGTATCGTGTGAACTCATCTTTCCTGTAAGTCTTGGACAATACTACTTGATTCGTGTTAAGCGATGAATTGAGCCGCTGTCGTTCCGGCGACTCCAGTCTGATGATATTTTCCCGCAAATCAACCCATTCAGTCAGACAAGCTAAGTGCTGCTCAACGGAAAATGATAAATGGCCGTTCAACACCTGTTGCTTTGCAAACGTGCGTCTTATCCGACAGTTCCTTCCATCTCCAATTCAATCAACCGGTTCATCTCGACCGCGTATTCCATCGGCAATTCGCGGATCAGCGGCTCGATAAAGCCTGTCACAATCATCTTGGCTGCTTCTTCTTCAGTCAACCCGCGCGATCGCAAATAAAAGAGCTGCTCTTCGCTAATCTTACTGACCGACGCTTCGTGCTCAACGCCCACCTTGTCGGCTTCGACTTCAATGTAAGGATAGGTATCGCTCCGGCTCTTGTCGTCAATAATGAGCGCGTCGCAGAC
>JANXLS010000028.1 GCA_025355035.1 Planctomycetota bacterium
GGCACCGGGAAATACGGATTCCGCCTGGCGAAGTCCGGCTACTCGGTCGTGCTCAGTGATCTGTCCCGTGGCATGTTGGAAGTTTGTCGGCAGAAAGCGCCTTTGTTGGGCGTCGAAGATCGCGTGACGTATCTCAAAGCCGACGTAATGGATTTGAATGATTTGCAGCGTGGACATTTCGCTCTGGCCATCGCGCAAGGCGATCCGATCTCGTTCGCCGAGCAACCCGCGAAAGCAATCAAAGAGATTTCCAAGATTTTACGGCCGGGTGGTGTGTTGGTAGCGTCGCTGGATCAGACCCTCGCCGCGATCGATCATTATGTGGAAAAGACCGATCTCGACGGTCTCGAAAAACTGTTAAAAACCGGTGACATGGAATGGCTTGCTCGCGAAGAGGATGAACGATTTCCGGTCCACACGTTCACACCCGAGCGGCTGCGAACGTTGTTTGAGAATGCTGGTTTTGAAGTGCTGGACATGTATGGCAAAACGGTGCTGCCGCTGAAGAAACTCGAAGCGTTAATGGAAAATGAAGAGTCTGCGGAACGCATTTTGGCGCTCGAAAAAAAGCTATGCCGAATTCCATCCGCGATGGGTCGAGCAAGCCATTTGCAGATTGCTGTTCGGAAACCGGTTAAATAAACTACTTCCGTACGCGATTGGAAAAACGCGCAAACCGACTTCAACAAGGAATTCACTATGTCCAAGCCGATCCCCAAGACCATCGAACCGGCGGACCTTCCGGCGCTTGCCCACGCGGTCATTCACGCAGACCACTTCCCGGTGCTTGCGACAATCGATGGAACGCAGCCGCGTGTCCGCCCGGTTTCGCCCGTTCGCACGGATGGATTTACGATCTATGTCGCCAATTTGCGGATGTATCACAAGACTTATGAGATCGCTGCGAATCCGAATGTCGAACTGTGCTACATGGATGCGCAACACAACCAGGTGCGCGTCACGGGCGTGGCGGAGATCGTTACGGAGCGCGCGGTGTTGCAGGAGATTTGGGATGCGAATGCGTTGATGCGCCAGTTTCTTGGGAGCATCGACAACCCGGCGCTGATCGTGTATCGCATCGTACCGACGTGTGTGCGCTACATGCAGGAATGGGCGTTGGAGTATTACACGATTCCAGTGTAGTGTCGAATAAGATACGGCGCTACTTTTCGATGCGGTACAACGCTTTTTTCGTTCGGACGATGAGCGCTTTTCCGCAGACGGCAGGCGAGGCCATACAGCCTTCTTCGAGCGTGTTCTCGGCCAACTTCTTAAACGTATCTCCGGGTTCGATGACGTACGATTGGCCGATTTGATTGAAGAGATAGATTTTTCCGTCGGCGAAAGTCGGCGAGGTGGACCATTCTTTCAGCAACTTTTCGATCCAAACGACGTTGCCGGTTGCGGTGTCCAGACACGTCAATGCACCTGTATCGCTGACCATGTACAAGCGGTTGCCAACAACGATCGGCGACGGGCGCGTCGGGACGCTGACGGTGACTGGTTTAGCGTCGGGCTTGCCTGCATCGGCGAGCATGGTACCCTGAGCGATGATTTTCCAGACGATGTTTTCGGGCGGCAGTTCGAGCTTTTCGCCGCCGCCTGCGATCGGTTTGACGGCCCATAATTGCGGCTTCATGAAGCCGGTGTCGAGGAAGAGCAGCCCGTTGGCGAAAACCGGAATCGGCACGTTCGAAAAACCCGGGTGCTTCAAGTGCCACAGTTCTTTACCTGTGTCCGGATCGTACGCGTAGAATCCTTCGGCTGCGGGTGCAACCATCTGATCTTTGCCTTCCCACTTGTAAACCAATGGAGTGCCGTACGCCTTCTTAGCGTCTGTTTTGGTGGTTGGTTTGAAGGGTATCGAGCGCGGAGTCTTCCACGCGACTTTTCCATCCGACTTGTTCAACGCGAGTTGATATTGAATATCCATTCCGTCGATGCAAACCAGGATTTTATCTTTGTACGAAATGGGTGTGCTGCCCGCGCCGTTCTGCGTGGCGTGCGGGATGTCTGTGTTCTCCCATATTTTCTTGCCGTCGTGCGTCGAAATGCAGGCCATGCCGTAGGTGCCGAAGAAACAATAGAGCTTTCCGTTTTCCAAAATCGGCGACGGTGAGGCGAAGCTGTTGAGCTTGTGTTTTGTTTCCGGTTTGTCCACATGGAAAATTTCGACATCGAAATTAATCTTGCCGGTATCGAGGGAGACGCAGATTGCGCGGAGGGACTTGCCTTCGTCGGTGGAATTAGTCATCCAAATGTCGTTGCCGGAAACCATCGGCGACGACCAGGCTTCACCGGGAAGGGGTGTCTTCCATTTGATGTTCTCGGTCTCGCTCCATGTTACCGGCAGGCCCTTGGCTTCAGCCAAACCCTGACCGGTCGGGCCGCGAAATTGACTCCATTCGTCGGAACCGAAAGCGGCAGTGGCGAGAATGAAAAGTGTGGACAGAAGCGTGGCGTTGCGCATCGGGAATTCCTAACTGTTTTTAATTTCGCACGGAGCTGTGCTCCGATATCAATTAACTTCGGCTTACTTACACCGCGATCGGCTTTCCGTCAGGGCCTACCCACACGGGTTCGGAACCGTCGGAGTAGAATTCTTTCTTCCAAATTGGCACGGTGGTTTTCAATTCATCGATGAGGAATCGGCAGGCGTCAAACGCGGCTGCGCGATGCGCGGAACTGACGGCAATCACCACGCTGGCCTCGCCGATTTCAACGCGTCCCATCCGATGATGAATCGCGGCGCGAACGAGGCCGAAACGTTGCATCGCGTCGTCGCGCAATTTCGCGAGCATTTTTTCCGCCAGGATGAGGTGGGCTTCGTACTCCAGCCCGAGCACACCGCGCCCCAAATGATGATCGCGCGTCAGCCCGACGAACGCCACAACCCCGCCAGCCCCGGGGTCGGCGACAAGTCGCTCAACGGCTTGAGCATCCAATTGATCGCGCGTCAATAAAATGTAGGGGTCAACGCTCAAAGTTCAAAGTCCAGAGTTGGACGATCAGCCGCCACCGTACGGCGGGAGGAGGTCGATACGGTCACTTGCTTGGATCGATGTTTCGCTACCGACGATTTCATCGTTCACGGCAATGTTCAAGGAGTTTGCGAGGGTTGTGAATTCGGGATGCGCTGCAACGAACGCATTCAGGATAGAGCCTGCGCTGGGACTTTCGTTTAAAAGAACGAGAAGCTCGGATTCTCGTCCGAGCTTCTCGCGCAAAAACGCATGGTAGTAAACGGTGACGTGCACAGCGAAATCCCGTCTTAAGAGAGTTTCGACAATGCGGCCTGAACGGCGACCATGTCGCGGGCTTCAGGTGTTTTTTCCTGCACTTGAACGAATGCAACCTTGCCGTCTTTGTTGACGATCACGGTTGCGCGCTGGCTGATGAACGGAACCTTCGGGTGTTCCAAACCGTAGGTCGTGGTGACAAAGAGCATCGGATCGGCGAGCAAGTCGTGGCTGATCTTTCGCTCCCGCTTCCATGCATTGTGGCTGTAGGTGCTGTCGCGGCTGATGCCGACAACGACGGTATTCTGGCTATAAAGCGATTGATCGATGCTGATCGAACAATTTTCTTTTTCGCAGGTGGGGCTCCAGTCGAGCGGGTACCAGAGCAATACGACCGTCTTGCCTTTGTGAGCGCTCAAGGTCCAGTCCTTGTCGTCCTGCGTCTTCAACGTGAAATCGGGGGCGATATCGCCTACTTTGACGGACATGTATCGAACTCCTTTGTTTGATGGCGCGGCTTTCCGGCCGCTTGGTTAAAAATTCTTTCTAAGAGGGTCGCCGAAATCGGCCGGGATACTTTGTAAAGCACATGATGGTGGCTTCGGCGGAAACGTGTCCGAGTTCCGGAGTGACCACTTGCGTATCGAGTACGATTGACATCAGTAAGCGAGTCCTAGAAAGCGTATCTACATTATATGCGCCGAAGCGCGTGGGACTACTGAAATATTTCGACAACCTTCGCGAAAATCCCGAGAGTAGCAGGTCGCTTTTTAAAATGCCATTTTCGTCCAATTCGAGGCTCAGTAACGCGTATCATTGTCCAGATCATTTTGATCCTTAAGTGAAATTGCGCAATCGGCGATTATCGCTCGCATCTTGTTGTCCTCCATTTCCCTAACTTTTCTTCACCGTCCCGAGCAAACGGCGCACGATTTCGTCCGGCGTGATTTCTTCGCTTTCAGCATGGAAGTTGGTCACGACGCGATGGCGCAGGACGAGTTGTGCGACGGCTTCGACGTCGGTGGTCGATGCGGCGAAATTTCCGCGGATGGCGGCGCGCGCTTTGGCGGCCAGAATCAGATACTGGCTGGCGCGCGGACCGGCGCCCCAGCGGACGAATTGCTTTACGAAATCCGGTGCTTCGTCGCTTTTGGGGCGCGTGGCGCCGACGAGATCGACGGCGTACTTGATTACCGAATCGCCGACGGGAATCTTGCGGACGACTTTTTGGATTTCCAAAACCTGCTGCGCATCGAGCACGCGCTGCAAATTGATTTCGCGCAGCGCGGTAGTCGCGCGGACGATGTCCATCTCTTCCTGCTTGCTCGGATAATCGATGCGGATTTCGAACATGAAGCGATCGAGTTGCGCTTCAGGCAGGGGGTACGTTCCTTCTTGTTCGATTGGATTCTGTGTCGCGAGCACGAAGAAGGGTTCGGGCAATGGGAACGTCTGGCCTCCGGCTGTCACACGATGTTCTTCCATCGCTTCGAGCAGCGCGGCTTGCGTCTTGGGCGGCGTTCGATTGATTTCGTCGGCGAGAATCAGGTTCGAGAAAATAGGGCCTTTGATGAAACGGAAGCTGCGCTGCTTGGTCGCTGGATCTTCTTCGATCACATCGGTGCCGACGATGTCGCTGGGCATCAAGTCAGGGGTGAATTGGACGCGGTTGAAACTGAGGTCGAGAATCTGTGAAATCGTTCGGACCATCAATGTCTTTGCCAATCCGGGAACGCCGACCATCAACGCGTGGCCCCGGCAGAAGAGCGCCATGAGGATTTGATCGACGACATCCTTCTGGCCGATCACCACTTTGCCGACTTCTTTTTGAAGTGCATCGCGGCCCTGTCGAAGAATATCGACGAGTTTGAGGTCGTCCGGCGTTGTTGCGGACTCGGGTGTATTGAAAGCCATTGCAGTCTCCGGGCAGCTTGCGGGGGTCGAATTGGAATTTCGCTGATCCTATATATACCGTTGAAGCGGGCAGGTGGTCAAATACACGTATTCGAAATCGGGAAAGTTGACGATAGAGTATGTTAAGTTGAAATCCGTTCGACTCCCAGCGTATTGCGGTCGGGAGTCGAATGAACTTCGACTCTACTCCTATTGAGACATGATCATGCTGCGGAAATTTTCAGTGTCATTCTTTGCGCTCGTTCTTGCTGCTGGCGTGATTCGACTTGCTGCCGGGCAATCGGTTGAGACGCTGCTGGGCGAAAGTGCGGTCGGCGGCGACACGATTCGGGTGATCGCGCGCGATACGGGGGACGGGGTCTGCACGCTGGCGATTTCTGCCGGGAGCGAAACGAGTCGACAGAGTTTCAATGTTCAAACAGCGTGCCTTCCGAAGCTCGAAAAAGCGTCTCCTTCGGGATTGCGAGTTGAAGCCGTCGATCCATCGGACGCAAACAATATCGTCGCCAGTTTTTCAACGAAAAACGCAGACGGCGACAGCAAATGGATCGGTGTTTGGCTGAACAAAAACAACGGTCGCTGGGCTCTTCGCGGGGAGTGGTCGGTCGATCAATTCAATCACAAGGAACTGGGCGAAAAAGATGAGAAGCATGCGTTCGCTTTTGACGCCGGCGGGATTCTAAAACGAGGCGTGAAGCGCAACAATATAGAAGGTGTCAAGACGACGTGTGCGGCGGGCTGTTGCGTTGTGTGGCAGTCGCGCACCCTGGTAACGGAAGAGATCGAAACACTGGCGTGGAATCCGGAAACGCGTGCGGCAGAACGCAAGTCGTATCGGCGCTGGTATGTGACGCAACACGGGGACGGCATACTGTCGATTGCTCAGAAAATGTTTGGCAATCCTGCGCGCATGGCAACGATTCTGCGGCTGAATCCGGAACTTCAAAAGCAGGAGTCGCTGGAAGACGGGCAGCGGGTGCTGATCGAAAGCGAAATCAAGTAGAGCCGAAATCACTCTGTGATCTTCTCGAATTTTTGATCGACACCTTCTGCACCCGGCAGAGCGAAATCGGCGTCGCGGAGTTTCCCAGCGTCTTTTGTGTCCAAAAAATTTTCGGTCAATTCGTCTCCTTCGTCGGGGATGTAGTGAATCTGATCGAAGAACAAACCGCCTTCTATGATCCGCGCTTCGATTCGGCGATGAATGTATTTGGAGACCCCCTGTTTCTTGTCGAGCACCAGTCGCAATGAAACGGGGTTGGCTGCGAGCTTCGAAAATATTCGGATCGTGAAGATTTCGTCGAGCGCTTGAACATCGCCGGTCAAGGCGGCTTGAATGTGTCGGATCGTCTTCGGTGCGGCGCTCAAGTCTTTGACGAAGACCGTTTTTTTCGATGGCACGTATTCCGAAATCAGGGTCCCATGTAAGAGCCACGCTTTAACCTTGGGCTTCGAGAAGGTACGCAGGATGCGCGCGGGTCGATTCTCCGTTCGATCGAGAAGCAATGTCCCTTCTTCGATGCGCTTGCCGGCGAGATCCTCGATTTCACAGCGAATCGATGCGCGGATGGTTGCGTGTGCTTTAAAAGTCGCGGCGATTCGTTTGAGCGCTGTGTCGGATTCGGCGGCTGACAGTGCGCGTTCGCCGGGTTCGGCTTGAGGTTCATCGGCGGCGAAAAGCGTTGCGGATAGCACAACGGTGAGTGCCAAACAATGGCGATGCGATAGAATCATAATTTGCAGACAGGTCCTATAGCACTTAGAACCTATCCCAAAACCCGACGCATCCATCTGCTTGCGGCGGGCGGCGTGGCCCTTCGTCAGTCTCGCTAAGCGTATTTGTCTCAATACGCTGCGCTCGACTTCCTCGGTCCACTTGCCCGGCGCGGCGCATCTGGACGC
>JANXLS010000061.1 GCA_025355035.1 Planctomycetota bacterium
TAATGGTTCTGGCAAGTCCTCGTTGACCGTTACTTCCTCCGCGTTGACAAGCGCTCCGTAATCCGGGAAATCTTCGCGTTTGGTATAAACGTGGCCATACACCACATGTCGTACTTCGTGATGCAATACTGCAACGACACCATCAAGGGTAATACTGTTTACAAACTCGGGCGCGTAGAACAGGATGATTCCTTGCAGGCCCATACCAACACCCATGGTCCCGATTGCCGGGTCTTCCTGAACTATCCAAGATGCCACCAATCCGCCGAACAGCGGATATTTTTGAAGAATCCGGGCAATGCCGATGTTGAGCTTGCCAAAGGCGTTGAGGTCGGTCATGTCTAATGCCCTCCCGCCACGGCCCAAGGGGCAAACGCCGCGAACTGGGTTCGGAATTCAGCCGGGAGATCCGAATGAAACTGTACCAGGTTTGCCATCGCGGGCGCAGAGGCCTTAACCGCGTTGGCTGTCTGTGGATTCTGAAGGTACAATGCCACGCTGTGACAAATGCTGCTCACGACGGACGTATTGCCGGACGCGCACGACTTCTGAACCACATCCCGCACTTTCTTGTACTTGAAAACTATGTCGGCCGGATCGGGCAACTTGATGGATTTGGGAATGCGTAGCGTCGCGATGAACGCCGTTGCCAAAGCCACGCCGACACAGCCTTCGATGGCAGCTTGCAGGGTGTCGTTGTCAAAGGCTCCGCACGAAAACGTATGTAAGAGGGTTGAGACTTTCGTCCAGGCGCGCGGGTTACTCATGCGACCGTCGAAGATGCCGGGCGACACTCTTACGAAGTTGAGAACGGCTTCGTGGACATTGGCCGTTTCCGCCCACTTGACCCACTCCGCCACGCTGGGTTCGACTTCAATAATGACGAAGCGCGCAAGCATGGCATCGTCCATTTGATTGGTGTCGTAGTTTTCATTGTCCTGAGGGTTGACAGCAGCCACGGGCAAACAGCCACACGGCAACTCGTATTGGTTTAGCCGGCGCGCGGAAAGCAGCTGAAGCGAAGCCTTCAGCATTTGCGGCGAGGCACGATTCAGTTCATCCAGAAAAAAAATTCCTCTGGTTTTCGGCAGGAAGTCCGGCGGGTGATAGGTCACAGTATCGCCATTGTCGACCGGCAAGCCCGTCAGATCGACGGGTTCCAAGATCGACAAGTCCATGACCACGCAATCAATTTCAAGCTCATTCGCAATTTGCCGGATGATTTCGGTCTTGCCGATGCCACTCGCGCCGACGAGCAATACAGACAAGTCCGAAAAGTAGCACAATTTAACGATGGCTTTTAAGGCCGGCCCAATGCCAACCTTTCGTGTTTTCAACGTTATCATTTGATGTTCCTCTTGATGTATTCCAGGCCCTTTAGTGTGAGTCGACGACGGTCGTCGATGTTTATCAAGCCCAGGTTTTGGAGCTTGGGTTCCACATGGCGCAGGAGGTAGTTCGCATCTGCTGACAGCGCTGCTTGCAGTGTCATGAGTTTCGCGCCAGCGGTGCCCGTTTTAGCGATTAACGAGAGGTAGCCGCGTTCAGTTTCGCCCAGGCCAAATTCGCTGAT
>JANXLS010000066.1 GCA_025355035.1 Planctomycetota bacterium
TGCGCGAAATGTATTCGCCCTTTTTGGTGATCGTGACGTTGGTTGAAGCGTGGGTCATCAGCGGGACTTTTTCTTCCATGGCGACATCGGATGCGGCGATCGTCCGGTTCGATCCCACGGCACCGATTACGGCGATGACGCCGTTTTGCGTGATCAGCTTCTTCATCGCGTTTTTGGAGGCGCCCGCTTCGCTCTTGTTGTCTTCGAAGATCGCGCGGAGTTTGATTTTTTGTTCCGGTTTTGCGTTGATTTCGTCGAAGGCCATTTCAATCCCGCGCTTGCTGTCCTCGCCCCATTCGGCGGATTCACCAGACATTTCGAGATTGGCCCCGATCAACGCGACTTTCGCTTCGCCGACGGGAGTGTCTTTCTTCACACCGGTACTGCCGTCACCGCAGCCTGTCAGCGTCGCCAAGACCAAAGCCAGCGCGGGAATCATCGCACACATTGCCACACGTTTCATCGTGACGCCTCCGGTGTCTGAATAAAAATTGAGTCGCCCTAAGTTGCCTGAAAGGAGGCTGGGAAGCAAGGGATTTTTCGCATGGAAAAACGAAGCGGACTCATGGTTATGGCAAAAAACGCTTTCGTTCTTCCGCAGCAGGAATTCGGCACGTCTCTTTTTCTCCGAACCACGCGTAACGATGGTGCGCGACGAATTGATACAACCCGTCGCGGATGAATCGCGGGACGAACCGAGCGAGGCTGAAGAACCACCAGATTCCGCCGAGCCGACGATAGACTTCCATCACCGCATCCGTTCGCAAGAACGGGCCGCGCTCGTCGAAATAAACGACCGACCATTGTTTCGAGTCCGGCCCCAAGGGCGGCAACAATTCAGCCGCCGTCCTGCCTTGCAACGGAGCGAAAAAAAATTGTTCGCGACGATCGATGCGCAGGGCGAGATCGATGAAGGCGTTGCACAGGCCGCAGACACCATCGAAGAAAATAATCGGCTTCTCGATTTTTTTACCTGTGCCGACGAGCGATCGTTTTTCTGAATTTCCGTCCGACATTGCAGACTCCGAAAGGAGACGCTCCAACTTCGCCTTTACACCCTCGCATTCGCCAACCGCTGCATCGACACACACAGGGGGCAACTCAACACCGGATGCAGCGCTGGGTCGCGATGGCGCTGCAACACGCCGCGCGAAATCTCAGCCAACTGCCTCCGCACGTCGCGCCGCTTTCCTTTGACGCGAGCGATCGTCATCGAATCGTACGCCGTCGTCTGATGCCGCATCCACGCGATGATCGCCGCCTCCGCCCGCTCGTCGATCGGAATGCGTTCCGTCCGCGCAACGGTCCCGCTGCCGACTGGCGTCGCGTGATCAGCGACTTTGTCGGCGAGCTTCAACGCCAGTTCGGCGTAGGTTGGAGCGAAATCGAGAAATTCCAGAACCGCCAGAGCAAATTCGCCGACGTACAGTTCCTGCTTCTGCTCTCTGCGTTTCACATCCGCGACGCGCTTCTTCGCGTACTTCGGCGTGGCCCGCTCAGCGTCCAAAACTGAACGCGCCGTCGCGATGTTCTCCGCCGGTGCCCACAATCCATGCGAAAACGATTTGTTTCGCCGCTTCTCAATCACCTGCCACGACGGTCCCGCTGCCTTCACGCGCCGAGTCAGCCCCGCATCCCCCGGTGGTAAACACTCCCACCCCGCCGGCGGCGCAACGACCTTCCCCTGAGCCGTCCGAAAACTCCGCTCATTCCCCGTCGGAGCCAAAATCAAACACTCGTCCAAATGCAATCTTCTCCAAATTTTTAAAATCAAATCAACGCGAATAAACGCGAAAAAAATACGCCCGTTAACCCTCTAAAACCATCCGCGAATATCCGCGTAAATCCGCGAAATTCGCGGTAAAAAGTGCCGTTCGCCGTTCAATTCAACAACCCTCGAATGCGTTCCGCGCATCCACTTCGAAACGCTTCGTCGCTCATAAAATCCTTCGGTGCGCGATTCTGTCCCGGGGCGATTTTCCGGACGACATCATCAAGCCATTCCATCGCTGCTTTGCCCGCGGGCGAGTCTTTTTTCTTTTCAGCCAGATTCCACAATGTCGCCGCGAATCGGAAATCATCGGCACCTTCTCGGCAACGGGCCAGTTTCAGCGTCGGGATGATTTCGTTGCGTCCCCAATTAATCATCGCCGTGTCCGGTTCGCGGCCGTCGAGATCGAAGAACTGCCAGCCGTGCAGCGCCAGCAGATGCCACTGCATTCGCCCGCGCACACCCTTCCGGAATTCAGCCCATTGATACGCGCCGAAACTGTAGCGCGTCGTGCCTTGATTGTAGATGTAAATCCGCTTGCCGAGTTCCTTCGCTTTGTCAAAATCAGTCTGCGTGTGCAGATTCAGCGACGACCAATTGAGTGTCCTGAAGATGTTCTGCACTTCGGTTTCAAACGGGTCGGAACGCGTCCAATCGACCGAATACGATCCGCCGATATCGACGAATGGAACGCTCTCGCGATAGAGGCGCATCAGTTCCAATTGGGCGCGACACGTCTCGACCACGCGCGGTTCGTCCGTCATTTCATAGGCGATCGGCAACCATTTCGCACGCTTTGCATGTTCGGCGACGGCAGTCCAAACAATCTTGAGCAGTTCGCCCATCGTCTTCCCCGTCTTCTTTTCCCAACCGCGTCCGGTCTCGCCAATCACATACGAATCGTGCAGATTCGAGACCATGCAGGGCCCGCCGTAAGCATTGATTTCCATGCTGAAACCCGCAGCCTTCGCCGCGTCCATGAACTCGTCGCACGCGGCAAAATCGAGCTTCGGTTTTCCGTCGGCATCCAATCCCGAGAATCGAACGCTTGGGCCGCCAGAGAACGAATTCATGCCGTGTTCTTTCAAGACGACGAACAGATCACGCAACGCTTTTTGAGTATCCACAATTCCCGGAGGAACGTGGACGCCGAACGGGCCGAATGCCATGTCGGGTTCGTCGAGTTTGACCGGTACGATATCAACCGAAATCGGCACGGTGAGTGCCAGCCCGTTGGCGCTCAATTTTACGGAGCCTGAGAACACACCGCTTGCGGCGTCAACGGGAACATGAATCGTGATCCAAAACTGCCGCGTCAATCCCGTGTCGAGCTTTAAATCCGCATCCATCGACCGGATCGTCTCCGGCCCGATTGTGTACGCGATGTTGTTGTAGCCGCGGTGCAGCGCCTGACGAACAACGCGGCAATCGACGGCGCTTGCCGGGATCGCTCCCTTCGGTCCTTTCAACTCACTGGCGATTAGCGTCACCGGTCCGGCGAAATCTTTTTCGGGGCGAATCGCGAAACTCATCGATACCCTTTGGTTGCGAGCCGCAATGATTTTCGGCGTTTCACGAATCGTCAGGAGATCGAAGAACGAACAATCGGTATCGAGCGGAATGTAGCCCCACGTAAAACCGTCCGGCGACGGCGCGGCGGAATTTGCGATGGGCTTGGGACCCATGAAAACCGCTCGCGCTTCGAATTCGGCGCGGTTGCGCGCTTCGACTTCCGCGACGTACTTGGCCCCCTCGTCTTTTTTCGAATCGGGATAAAGGATGAGCGCCGCGACTTTGCTTCCGAGCGCGCCTTCGGAATGGAATCGTAATTTCAACACGCCACCTTTTACGGTCACATCAAATCGCTTCGGCGTGAACAGCTCTTTTACATACAGATCCCAGACGCTCTGGCCCGGCTTCGGTTCGACGTGTTCAAAACGGTAAAGATAATCCGTCGCGCCAGCATCCCCGCGATTTTCGCTCCAGACAGTGTCCCCCTCGCTGATGACTTTGCGCGAACTGAAGCGAGCGGCCTCGCCGCCCCAATATCCGCAGTCGTCATAAACGAGCCAGGCGTGATACAACCCGTCCGGAACATCGACACGGAACTCGTTGCCTTCCATCATGACATAGTCTTGGTACAGCCGCGTCGGAAACGTGTCGTCCCGCGCCGAATTCGGTCCGCCCGCTGAAAAGCGCAAGCCGTACGTCTTGCCATTCTGCCCATAGATAGTGTTCCACGAAACGGGTGTAAATCCCGGCGAAACAACCTGGCTTTCCGGCCCGAAATCGTAAGCGAGAACCCCGTCCGGCCGCGACTCTTTCGTCAGGCGAAGCGGCGAGAGATACAACGTCCCAAGCTTCTGCAACTTTGTGTTGAATCCGATGTCAAGCCGGATGATATTTTTGGGATCGATGTTCGTTTTAATATCCGCGTTGCGACTGCCTGCTTCGCCGCGATACAAACCTTCGACAGGAATCGAAAGCGTGTTCGCCCCGGGACTCAGATTGAACGTCCCGTTGTACCGATTCCAGTACGTCCCGCCTTTGTTCTTCCATGCCACATCGCCAATCAACACCGATACAGCAACGGGTTCATCGGCCTCAACAAAGACATCGACATCGAGCGAATCGAATCCGGACCAATCCTGTTTGCGAAAGGTCGACATGTATTCGTTCGTCGCAATCGCCAGCGCCTGCTTGCCATTGGCGGCATGTTGATCGACCAGTTTCGGCGACGCTTTTTTGAACTCCCACGATTTTAAGTCCGCGCGAACCGTGAAATCGGCAACAACGCGCGACTCGGTGGCATTCAATGAAAAGGCAATGAGCATCGCCCAAATAGCAAGCGCACAGAAACCATTCTTCATGATGAAATCCACCGGATAAATAGATGATGTGCGACGCAATTGTGGAAGAATCAAATCCGCCCGCTACGGGCGGATTTTTAAACTCCAAACGCAAAACTTTTAGCCGTCAATCCGCACCATATCCAACAGTTCTCGGTAACGCGCGTCGATCGCCGCGCGATCGATCTTCTGCAAACCGCCGAGCGAGAAGTCCTGACATGTGAAGCTTGCGACCACCGATCCGTACGCCACAGCGCGGCGCAGCGATTCTTTCGTGACCGCTTTGCCGGACGCCAGATAACCCATGATTCCACCGGCGAACGTGTCGCCCGCGCCCGTCGGATCAATGACTTCTTCAAGCGGATACGCTGGGATCGAGAAGTTTCCGTTCCTGGAAACGACCAACGCGCCGTGTTCGCCCTTTTTAATGATAACGGTCCCGGGGCCTTTTTCCTGAATCTTCCGGCCCGCGCGCAATAATTCGCGCTCGTCCGTGTACTGCCGCGCTTCGCCGTCGTTCATCACGATGGCGTCGATGCGCGACAGCAGTGCGTCGAGGTCGTGCCGCGCGATTTCGATCCACAGATTCATCGTGTCAGCCGCAACGAACGCGGGGCGCTTTTTTATTTGTGCGAGCGTCTTCAATTGCACCGCCGGCGACGCGTTTGCAAGGAAGACATAATCGCAATCCACGTACGCTGCGGGAACTTTCGGATCGAACGTTCCGAGCACGTTCAACGCGACTTCCAGCGTGTCGCGATCGTTCATGTTTTCATGGTATTTGCCCGTCCAGCGGAACGTGTCGCCTTCGCTGATCTCCAGCCCGCTGAGATCGATTTCACGGGACTTCAGCAACTGCTTGTGTTCTTCCGGAAAATCTTTTCCCACCACGCCCACCAGTGCGACCTTGCTGAAAAAGCTTGCCGCATAAGCGAAGTAAGCCGCCGACCCTCCCAGCAGATTTTCTCGCCGCGAAGCCGGCGTCTCCACCGTATCAATTCCAATCGAACCCACGACCAATAAACTCATAGCGTTGCTCCTGACGATTTTTTAGTAATTGAACGCGTCCAATAACGACACAACTTCGCTTGTTCATTTTCCATTGGGCGCAGCGACAGGCGTCGGCCTTTTTTTGGTCCGTCCGTTGTTCGATGACGTGACGGCGTACACCAGAGCAACAGCCAAAAGGCCGACGACGAGCAGTATCACCAGCATGGACGACGAATTCTCGCGATTCTGCCGCCAGCGCCGCTTGCGGTTGATCGTCGATGTTTTCGCGTCAACAGGCGTTGAGCGCTGCGTCTTGCCGGTCGGCGGCTGTTTCCCCTTCGCCGCACCGATGCCGTCGAGCTGTTTCGTTCCATTCGAAATCCGATCGATTTCGTCAATCAATTCAGTCGCCGTCCGGAAGCGATCCGCTGGATCTTTTTGCAGACATTTCACGATCATCTTCGCCGTAGCCGACGAGATCCTGGGCTCGATGATGCGCGGGTTGGGAACGGGATCGGTGATGTGCCGGGCCATGATCATGGCGGCCGATGTCCCTGAAAACGGAATCTGTCCTGTCAGCAGGTGATACAACGATCCGCCCAGCGAATAGATGTCCGTCGCCGGCGACAAATCCTTGCCGCGGGCTTGTTCGGGCGACATGTAGAAAGGCGTTCCGACCGCCTGGCCGGCCCGGGTCGCCCCGCAATCGCCGCCCACCGCGTCGCGCGCAAGACCGAGATCGGCCAACTTCGCCACCAAGCGATTTTTGTCGACTAAAATATTGTCAGGCTTCACGTCGCGGTGCAACAGATTGCACTCATGTGCGTGCTTCAATGCCAGCGCGATCTGGCGAACGAACTTTAACGTTTCGCGCTCTTCCAATTTGCCGCCGGCGCGCTGCTGCATCTGGCCCAGCGTTTCGCCATCGACGAATTCCATTGCGAAATAATAGATGCCCTCGGTATTTCCCGCATCGATTCCAGTCACGATGTTAGGATGATTGAGCCTGGCAACAGCGCGCGCTTCGCTTTCAAAACGGGTGCGATAATCTGGATTTTTTGCATGCGCGGGAGAAAGCACTTTGACGGCCACGATCCGATCCATCGACATCTGCCGCGCTTTGTAAACGGCACCCATCCCGCCTTCACCGAGTTTCGAAATCAATTCGTAATCGCCGATGCGCTTATGGGAGACAGTCTGATTTTTAACGATGATTTCGAGCTGATCGGAGGTGATCTGCCGCTTCTCGACCATCACTTCGCCGATTTTCTTGCGCAAGCCCGCCTGTGCGTATTCGTGCTGCAGTGCAGCCGCTTCGTTGATCTGGTCCTCCGTCACGAAGCCCAGGCGCATGGCGGCCTGGCCCAACGGTTCGACGACCGCATGACCGGGCAGCAACATCGATACGCTGGTGTCTTGGGAGGAACTGTGGGGGTCAGCCATGCCTCAATCCGTGTTGATCTTGCAGACGGCGCAAATGGGCAAGTTCGAGAACTCCGCAGCCAGGTATTCGCGGCGCAATTGCGTCGCCCACGGACCGTTCCATATTTCGTACACGCTTTGTTCGTGAATATTCCCGAGCTTCACTTCGCGCTTATAATCCACGCAGCAGATCACGGCCTGCCCTTCCCATGTCAACACCATCGTATGGAACGGCCGCCGGCACGTCGTGTTGGGCTTCATGTCCTCATCGTCGCCCAACTCGTTCATTTCTTTCATATCCAAC
>JANXLS010000073.1 GCA_025355035.1 Planctomycetota bacterium
GCGCACAGGCCCACGATTCGCGTTTCACGAACAGCCCGGTCTGAATCGCCGACCAGGTTTCCGTGAGCGTCTGCTTCAGCCGCACCACGTCATCCTGCGTTGCCTGCGGTTGGAGCACCTGCACTACGGGCTTCTTCGCCTTCGTGACCACAACGAACTTTGTCACGATCCGTGTCGCGCCGAGTTCGCGCATAAGCGGCAGCAATCCCGTCGCGTACAAAACCAGCTGCGGAATCGCTTCTGCAACCTTTGTTTCGTTCCAGCGGCTGCGGGAGCTTTTCAAATCGGAGACGACGAGGTTTTTGCCTTGAAGCTCCAGCAGGTCGATCCGGCTCTCGATGGGCGGTACGTCCGCCAACAGGCGGAAGCGGTTGGAGTGTTCGATTGAGATGATCTGCGCGGTGTCTGGCAACGTCGTTTCGAGCGCCGCGTATTCGGAGTAAACGGCCAGCATTCGCTGCGCAAGTTCACGCAGCGACTGCGCATCTTCTTCCTTGCAGAATTGAACCTCGGTGCCGAGCGTTTCGTTCGACCACGCGGTATCGAACGCGTTCAGGATTTCGTCGAGCGGCGGAACATCAAGTCCTTGCAGCCGCGCTTCCTGTACGCGCTCGACCGCCGTATGAAACGCGGAGCCGAATGCCAGCGACGACGGCTTGAATTCTTCGGGCACTTGATCGACGTACCGATAGGCGAATTTACGGGGACAGGTTTTGTACATATTGATTCCCGACCACGACAAATGGTCGAGTGGAACGGCGACGGAGCACGGTGATGCCGGCTCCGCGAGGACAGCGGTAGACATATGGACTCCTGAACTTATTTTTGGATGGATGAGTGGATCACGAGGGCGGAAGTCTGCGGCAATGGCGCGGCAGTGGTTGGGTGAAGTGTCGAGAACGAAACAGTTCCCGTTGTTTCTCATCGATGACGCACGTGTTACGATTTGAACTTCCCTCACGTTGCAACGACTTAATGGCCGGTGCCGTTCGCGGCCTGCTTGGACTTCAAATCGTCGATCAATCGCGAGGCATCTTTGACGTGAAGATCGCGAGCATCAGCGACGTTGTAGTCGGCCAGCACAGAGACCAAGTCGAGCCCCTGCGCTTTGCAAATTGCGTAGATGCACTTCGCCTGGGCTTCAGTGCAGGTGACCCGGCGACCGTTGCCATTGCCGTTACCGTTGGTGGTCGCCGCCGCGATGCGGTTGCGGCCGTTGCCGTTGGAGTACGCAACGCGCTGTTGAACCGGTGCCGGGGCGCTCTGAACCGGCTGGGTGCGGATCGACACCACGTTCGCCGCCGGAGCTTGATAGCCGTTGGCGGACGGTTGGGACGCACCGGCGATCTGTTCGTCGATCGACTGCGACAACAGTGCGTACAAGTCACGGATGCGCCCGTGAATGGCTTCGGGCTGATCGGCGTCGGAG
>JANXLS010000074.1 GCA_025355035.1 Planctomycetota bacterium
CCACAACGCCTAGCCAATACGTAGACATGCTTTTGAATGTCTTTCCGCTTTTCCCGGAATTCGTCATCGACCAATTGAGCCACACCGATGGGTACTCGCGGCTGCGGTTTGAACTGAAACGCCGCAATCTTTCAAACAAAAACCTAGCAGAGAAAACTGGCATCCATGAGACCGCTATCGCGCGGGCATTTTCTCGGAAGACCGGTTTGGACAAGCACTGGGACAAGATCTGCCGGGCCGTGGGTGTCGAACGAGATTGGCTCGTGGACGGAATCGATGACACCATTCAAAGCGCCAGCATGTGGCCGTCACCGCTGCTAGGTAAAGTGACCGCAGATTTGATTGCCAAATTCACGCCGGAGCCATCTTGCGTAATGGTTAGTGTGGCAGGTTTTGTTGAAGTCGAATCGGATTTGCCGCAGTTTCATATTAAGGCCGGAGATCGCCTGATCCTTGCTCGTTCCAGCCCAGCACCAAAAGACCTGGCCGTAGTTCGCCGGAAGGACGGCTCTGCGTCATTCGGCAGGATCGTGGAGCAAAGGACAGGCGAGCAGCCAACTGATGTCGTGCTCAGCGACGGGGAAGGTCGAGTGACTGTCATCAAACAAAGTGACGTATCGGAACAGTTCTTGGTGCGCGGTGTCTTGTTTCCAGAAAGAGTGCAGCTGGTGAAAATCGACAATACGGCCATAGCTCAACTGCTGAAGTAGTACAGGGAAAGGTATCATCGTTTATCGTTGATGATCAAAAGCAGACAACGATGGAAAACGGGCATAGACCGTGATCGCAAGAGCACTCCGTCCATCCGTCCACGGTTTTTTTTTTCAAAACTCTTCTCTAAAAAACAATATGTGTGCGTGTAGCGTCCAAACGCAATTGAACACGAGGACTTTTAAGAATGTTAATACTAACATAACGCTAATAGGTTAGATTAAGGAACTCTTGCTAGCACACATATTATAATAGAATAAGGTTTTAAAAATAAGTGAACGTGATCCTTGAGAATGTGGACGAAAATCCGATGTAAATGCGTTGAACTTTGTGTCCGTGAACGGGTTTCGATGCCACGTCGATATCGAATATGCGCCACGCATGATTTCAAGCAATGGGTTGAATTGTACCAGCGAATGCAAACTCAAAAGGCTGCGGCGGCTCATTTTCACGTCGAAGCGTTATAAGACACGGAACGTCCAGCTTAGAAAGATCTTTTTGATCAACCGGAACGGCTATTAAACTACCACGGACCACTTCTTATAGTACGTGTACTCCGCCTGCTGCGCCTTCGTCCGCGCCTCCAGCGCTCGCATCGTCGAATCATCAAACGCCCCGAACTGCCGCACGATTCGCGCATTATCGTCTATTTCAGCTTCGGTCTTGCACCCGATGATCACATGGCTGACGCCCGGCAACGACAGCGAATAACCCACCGACTCATCCATCGACAGTTCATCGAGCAGCGCGCCCTGAGCGCAAACCTTCATCCCGATGACCGCCATGTTCTGCCGCATGGCTTCCGGTAGCACAGTCTTAATAAAGGATGTCCGGTGAACGTCCGCGGCGTTCAATGCCACCAGAATTGTATCGAATGTGAATCGTTTAATCGCTTCCAACAGAATCTGCGGATCATGGTGACCG
>JANXLS010000097.1 GCA_025355035.1 Planctomycetota bacterium
GGCCTGCACGCCATGACGAATTACGCGCCGAAGGGCGACAAGCACTGGCCGCTCAATAAATTGCTGCGACAATTGCGCATCAAACCCGAGGAATTCGACCTCTCGCCCCAGCGCGAAAGCGACGTGCGATTTCCGGGCAAACGCATCCGCTTCAACAACGACCTCGCGTTTTTCATCGCCAGTGTCGCGGACCAATTCCCAACGCAAGCCGACGGTTTCCGCCGTTTGGTCGATGCAATCCCTTCCTATGAAAAGCTTGGCACCGGCGCGTTGCCGGGATCCGCGCGCAAATTTCTTGGCGACTATCTCAGCGATCCGATGCTCATTGACATGCTGATGTGTCCGGTCATGTACTACGGCAGCCCGACGCCCGACGACATGGATTTCGAACAGTTCTGCATCATGTTCCGCAGTCTCTTTTTCGAAGGCTTCGCCCGCCCGCGTATCGGCGTCCGCCAAATCATCTCCACGCTGATCAAGAAATTCAAAGCGAACGCAGGCGAGTTGTGCATGAAGACAGGCGTGCGCAGCTTGAGCGTGTCGAAAAATCGCGTCGAATCCATCCTCCTCGATTCGGGCGAAAGGATCACCGCGGACACCCTTATCTCCTCCGCTGGTATTGCCGAAACGCTCGCCTTGTGTTCGGACGCATCAGCCGATGTCGAACGTCACGCCGGCATCATGACGTTCATGGAATCGATCTCCGTTCTCAACACGCTCCCCGAGAAGTTTGGCCACGATGCAACGATCACGTTCTTCAATAACTCCGAGCGATTTCACTATCGTGCGCCCGACAATTTCATCGATCCGAACAGCGGCGTGATCTGTTGTCCCAACAATTTCCAATACGCCACACCGCTCGAGGAAGGAATGGTTCGAGTGACCAGCATGGCGAACTTCGACCTGTGGAAATCGCTGCCCGCCGAACAGTATCGCGCGACAAAAGACGAGTGCTATCAACGCAGCATCGCCGAAGCAGTCCAATTTATGCCCGACTTCCGCCCCCACTTAACATTCATCGACACGTTCTCGCCACTGACCGTCAAGCGCTTCACCGGTCACATCAACGGAGCCGTTTATGGCGCTCCAACCAAAGTCCCGACCGGTGCAACGCCTTACGTAAACCTGTTTCTCTGCGGTACAGACCAGGGCTTCCTGGGTATCGTCGGCGCGATGGTCAGCGGTATTGCGATGGCCAACGCTCACGTATTGACCAAGTCTTGAACGACCTTGTGCGAAGATAAATGCCCTCATAATAATGCCAGAGTGCGTAGTCGTTTTTTTGATTGATGGTTGACAAGACGATGGAGCACTTCCCGCGTGAAATGTCATGCACACTACTTGTTGGGTTTTGGCGTAACAGACGAAGGAGTTGGAAGAATAGGATGAATGACTTCGGCGATTTTCCATGTGGCTCGACCCCGTTTGTCGAATTGGACGACGAGACATTTCACATCGCCGGATAGGTTGGCGCCATCGGGGATGTCAATGGGTTCGGGCGGCGTTTCCGGGGATGCAGGTTTGGCGAGGGGATAGTAGATCCACATGTCGCCTTCGAGTTTCGACGCGTCTTTTAGAGTCACGGAATTGGCGCGTCCGACAGGCAGTCCGAACAGAGAGCGGACGACGAGTTTGTCGGCCGTTTCGGGAAGAAACAGAGCGAGCTTTTCGAAATCGTCGACAGTCGCCTGTCCGGATGTCACGCGGTGGGTGAGTTCGAGGTAACCTACCTTGCGAGCTTCGCGCGAACAATAGCCGGCATAAAGCAACGCGCCAATAAAGAGAGCTTGCACGACGAGAACAACATTCAAAACGCGTGGGTTCATTTTCGTTCCAAAAATCGAGTACTTATTGAGTCCCGGATAGCTAAAGTCGAGTTGTCGTTATGCTTTATTAGAAGGGTCCGCGCTATTTCCCTTTCAACAACTCGCCGCGTTGTTTGCTCCACCACTGGAACCATTCAGCCTGGGGTGCGTCCCACGCAGGGTGTTTGTCGGGGAGAAGTTTTTTTAAGAGTTCCTGAGCGAGGTTCTGAATGTCTTCGTTATCGCGGAAATAGAGCGGGAAGGACATGTCGATCACGAGGACTCGGTCAGGCGTGGTCCAGCCACTGGCGGGGGATTTGTAGTCGGTGGCGACGACAGCGAGACGGGCTCGGTCGGTGGCGATGTTCTTTAAGAGGACATCGGCGTCGCCGTTGTAGCGCGATTTGTAAATATTGAGCAGGAACAGCGCGTTGAACGGGCCGCCGGATGCTGCCGCGTAGCCTTCGATGATGCGGATTTCGCGGGCGATTGTTTTTATGCGCTCTTCGCGGGTGGGGGCGTAGTTCCCGCGCGTCGCGACTTCGTAGGGGAGTTGCGGCGGTAGATAGGCGGTGCGCGAAAGTTCGGACATGGCATTGGCGTGGGTGGCGGCGAAGATCTGCGCGCCATAGGGCCTGCGAGGGCCCGCGACGGCCTGGATCAACTCCACTTTGTCGTCGAGATCGTTAGGCGCGTTGTGGGTGCCTTCAATAAAGGGATACGCCATTAAGCCGTAATTGCCGAGAATTCGGACGATGCGCTGGCGTGAATTGTCGGAGCTGTCGCTGAAATTTCGGATACAGCGGAACAGTTCGATCCGGCTGCGCCCATCCGGCTCGGGAATGCTCGGCATTCGGGCGGCGAGGAGCGATGTCAACGTGACGTTCAGCGGTTCTTTGAAAACCAGCGCGTCCAGGTTGGCGTTGGCGTCTTGGGTTGCCGGCGCAGATTTGTCGGGCGAATTCACGGCGACGAGCGAGACGATGTTTTTCGAGGGAATCGAAACGATTCCATAGGATGTTTTGATCCGGACGACGTTGTTTTCAGTGCCCAAGTATTCGCCTTGGACAACCTGACCATCGGTCGTTTTGGCTTGCAAGTCAGCGGCGGACGTTTGTGTGCCGCAGAGTATCAGGACGACGGCGGCTAAAAAAGTGAACGTCTTCATAATCGAATGGCTCGCGAGTGTTTCGTACATCGAATAGCAGAACTAAAAAGTCGACAACTGAATCTGCGTCATCTTCATTTTGTACACGTGCGGCTCACACGGGTCTCCATTATAATGCCCGATTCGTAATCGTGTTGGAAAGAATCCGAAGCGGAACCTGAACCCTCAAAACCATGCGCAAACAATTCAGCCACACTCAATTTGACAACGGCTTTACGGTCGTCCTCGAACACATTCCGCAGGCGGTTTCGACTGCCGTGGGTTTCATGATCAAAACCGGTGCGCGCGACGAAGATCCGAAGTACGACGGCGTCTCCCACTTCCTTGAGCACATGATGTTCAAAGGAACGCCCAAGCGCGGGTGGATGGAGATCAATCGGGATTTCGATCAAATGGGGGCACGCTACAACGCGTTTACGAGCTGGGAAGAGACGTGTTATTACGCGTGGGTGTTGAACGAGGAAGTGCCTCACGCGCTGGATTTGCTGACGGACTTATTGCATTCCAGCCTGCCTGTTGACGAATTCACGACGGAGAAGAAGGTTATTCTCGAAGAGATCGCTCGATATCAGGATATGCCAGACCACGTCGCATTCGAAGAAGCGATGAAGCTGGCGTTCGCCGGACATCGATTAAGCAGCAATATTCTGGGAACGCCCAAATCCATCGGACGTTTGACCCGCGACGAAATGAAGGCGTATTTCGATGCGCGTTATGTTCCGAACAACATCACGCTCTTCGCGTGCGGCAATATCGACGAGCCGAAATTCATGGCTCAAATCGAAACGCTGTGGGGCGGGCGCACGGGGCCGCGCGCGGATCGAACCTCGCGAACACCCGGTTTCATTGAAGGAAAGAAAGCGATCTGTAAAAAAGAAGTCGCTCGGCAGAACATCATCATGCTGTGGCCGATGATGCCGTTGAGCGACACGCGCTCATCGGCAGCGTCAATGCTGGGAGCGATACTGGGCGACGACCGCAATTCGCGATTGTACTGGGCGCTGCGGCACACCGGTTTGGCTGAGGATGCCGGCGGCGGCTACTGGGGATTCACGGATACGGGCTTGATGACGGTCAGCGCGGCGTGCGATCCAGATAAGACGAAGAAAGTCGCGGATATTCTGCGCGCTGAAACCGCGAAACTGAAGAAAGGGATTAAAGAAGAGGAATTGCAGCGTGTCAAAAATCGCGCCCGGACGACGCTGGTTTTCAGCGGTGAGACACCGTTCAGCCGGTTTCGGCAATTGATGCACCAATGGATGAATCGGCGGGAATTGCTGACAGCGGAAGACATGTTGGCGCGACTGAACGCGGTGACGCGGAACGATCTGTATCAACTGCTGGAGGAGTTCCCGTTTGACGGAGAAGGGGTGCAGGTGGAACTGGGGCCTGTTGAAGAGAAACCGCGGAAGAAAAAGGGGAAGAAGGGGAAATAACGG